>JAGBYG010000125.1 GCA_017628875.1 Clostridia bacterium | reverse complement strand
TATGCACTTTGTGCCCAGGCAGGAATTGACGTAACTGAGCTTGTTATCATACCTGCACTCAAGGAAGCGCTCTACATTATCGAAACAGAGCTTATTCCTGCACTTAAAGAACTTGTTAATGAGTTTGTTGATGCAGTAATCGCTTATGTAACAGAAAAGGCAGAGGAGCTTTACAATGCAGCACTCGGTCTTTCTAAGGAAGTATATCTTGAGCTTGTTGCTTTGGCAGTAAGAGTTCAGCTTTACGTTGGAGAACTCGTTGATACAGTTCTTAACCAGTACTTCGCACTCGTAGAAAAGCTTGAAGCTATTTACGGTGATGTATATACAGCATACGAAAAGGCACTTGAAATCTTCAACGGTCTTGTAGAAAAGGCACTTGAAGTCAAGAAAAACGTTGAAGACGTTATCACATACGTAGTAACTACATATCCCGTACTTGTAGAAAAGCTTTACGAAGCACTTGGTGATATGAATGCTACACTTGAAACAGCTAATAAGGTAATTGCATACGCAATTTCTAGAGTAGCAAACGTAGTAACAGACGTTAATGATATCGCAGTTCTTCTTAACGACATCGTTACAATCGTATATGAAATTCTTGTAGATGCAGGACTTCCTGTTGACGAAGCACTTGAACTTGCAGTTGAAGTAGCTAAGGAAGCACTTGAAATGCATCTTGAAGAAATGGGTGTTGAAAACGCACTTGACGTTGCAAATATCTTGCTTGAAAAGACATATGAGTACCTTCTTGAAAAAGGCTTGACAGTTAAGGAAGCACTTGTATTGTCCGCACAGGCATTTGCAGGATTGGTTGTAGTAATCATCGAAAACTTTGATGATATTGATAATGCACTTGATCTCACAAAGGAAGTACTTCAGACAGTATATGACTTCCTTGTAGAAAACCGTGTAGAAATCACAGAAGCACTTAGAATTGCAGTTGACGTAACAAAGACAGTAGTTGAATATGCAATTGAAGCAGTAGACACTGTTGAAAAGGCCCTTGAGATTGTTGCTAATGCATATGATTACATTCTTGAGGTAGCAGCAAAGGTTTACGAAACAGCAGAAGAAATCTATGCATTCGCTACTGAGGTTTATGTTGAACTTGTTAAGGTAGTTATCAAGGTACACGGTTTTGTAGATGCAACAATCGACGTATACAACTTCGTATATGACCTCCTTGTTGATGTATTCGGCAGCATCGAAAATGCAGCTTGCATCGCAGGTAAGATTTGCAAGGCAGTGGTTGAATTCATTAAGAATACACCCGAGGTTCTTGAAAATGCATACGAACTCTTCCAGAACATCTATAATATTATCGTAGAGGTTTACGGTGAAACAGAAGATGCTTGTGAAGCTGCAAAGGCAGTTTATACATACGTAGTTGGTGTTATCGTAGTAGCTATCGATGATATTAAGGATGCTATCTATGGTGCATCTAACGGTGATTACGAAATCACAGAAGATTCTTACTATGTAGCTCTTGGTAATGCAGAATATGCTGAAGAGCTTGCAGGTATGCTTTACCTTGAAGGTAAGTTTGCACAGTACGGTCTTGCAGATGATTATCTTGCAGATCTTGCAAAGGCAGACCTTGTAACAGTTAAGTTTAACAATGGTGAATTCTATGAATTCGCATATACACAGATTCTTGGTACAGTAGCAGAGCTTGTTAGAACATCCGACTTCTATGCCGGCTACAGCGCTGTTATTGATGCTGCAGTTGCAGGACTTGGTCTTGACATCAATGCTCAGGTAGAAGAGCTTGATTGGTCCAAGTATCTTGATGATGAAACATTGGCAATCTTCCAGGAAAGACTTGATAAGGTTGCAGCTGATGTTGTTGAAGCAGGTCTTCCCGAGGTTTATGAGCTTGACCTTACTTCCGTAATTGCTCAATACCTTCCTGAGGGTGTTGGTGTTGCTCCTTTCGTAGTTGAAATTCCCGTTGCAGAGCTTATCGCATTTGCTGTTGAAAACCTTGTTTATGCTTATGTAGAAACAGCTTCAAGCGTTGTAAATACTCTTGCAACAATCTATAATGTAGCTCCCGATGCAACAGTAGTAATTACAGGTATCAACAATCCTCTTGAAGCTTACAGCGCATATCTTGAAGAGCTTGTACCCGGTGCATCCGAATACGTTGCAATTCTTGATGAAGTTGTTGAATTCTTGAATCTTCCTCTTTACGCTTGCGCAGTAGCTAACGAAAAGACAATCTTCGTTGGTACTGACAATGCAGAGGACATCTATGCAGCACTTCACGCACACTGCGGACACGCTTATGACAACGCATGTGATACAACATGTAATATCTGTGGCGAAGAAAGAGAAGTTTCCAATCACGTTTGGGGTGAATGGGTAACAGTAGTTGAACCTACAACAGAAAAAGAGGGCTTGGCAGAGCGCACTTGTTCCGCTTGTGGATGCAAGGAAACAAAGACTCTTGATAAGCTTCCCACAACTCCTGTTGAACCTGTTGATCCCGTAGATCCCGTAGATCCCGTAGATCCCGTTGATCCTGGTCTCAGCACCGGAGCAATCGTAGCTATCGTGGTTGGTTCCGTAGCAGGTGCTTGCGGTATCGCTGCAGCAGCTTACTGGTTCTTCGTTAAGAGAAAAAACAGTTAATTCTAAACTAAATCAAAAGACAATATAAACTTTTTCCGCCACCTCGTTTAAGGGGTGGCGGTTTTTGTTAATAAAATTCAGAAAACGTATTGACATAGCCCAACAACTGTGATATAATATTTGTGTTAAAAAATCTATCAAAGAAGGTGGAAATTATGAAACACATCAAAACAATAGAAACTCGCAATCTTTGCGAAAGCGCTAAAAAAGGTGGATGCGGCGAATGCCAGACATCTTGTCAGTCTGCTTGCAAGACCAGCTGCGGTATTGCAAACCAGAAGTGTGAAAGCACAAAGGAAAGCAAGTAAAAGCGAAATGCCGCCAAAGTGGGCGGCATTTTTTATGGAGGATTTATAAATGATACATCAATATAAACTTAACGGATTTAATATCGTGCTTGACGTTTGCTCGGGATCTGTTCACGTTGTTGACGAGGTGGCTTACGATATTATTGCTGACTTTGAAAATAAAGAAAAAGATGTTATTGTTGCAGAAATGCTTGAAAAGTATACTTCAGACGATGTAACGGAGGCGGATATTCTTGAATGTTATGCGCAGGTTGAGGAGTTGAAGGAAAACGGAAAGCTTTTTGCTCCCGATACCTTTGAGCCGATGGCAAATAAATTGAAGGAGAAGACGGCAGGCGTTGTTAAGGCGCTTTGTCTTCATATCGCGCACACCTGCAACCTTAACTGTTCTTATTGCTTTGCTTCGCAGGGTAAATATCACGGTGACAGAGCGGTTATGAGCTTTGAGGTGGGCAAGCAGGCGCTTGATTTCCTCGTTGCAAACTCGGGAACGCGCCACAACCTTGAGGTTGACTTCTTTGGCGGTGAGCCGCTTATGAATTTTCAGGTGGTTAAGGATCTCGTAGCTTATGCGCGCAGCATAGAAAAGGAGAAAGGAAAGAATTTCCGCTTCACCTTAACGACCAACGGTGTGCTTGTTGACGATGATGTTATCGAATGGGCAAACCGCGAATGCTCAAACGTAGTTCTTTCTCTTGACGGACGTAAAGAGGTTCACGATAGATTCCGCGTTGACTATGCAGGTAACGGAAGCTGGGAGAAGATTGTACCCAAGTTCCAAAAATTCGTTGAAGCGCGCGGCGGCAAGGAATACTATATGCGTGGCACTTTCACTCACGCCAACCCCGACTTCCTTGAAGATATCAAGCAGATGCTTGATCTTGGCTTTAATGAGCTCAGTATGGAGCCCGTAGTTTGCGCAAAGGATGACCCCTCTGCTCTTACTGATGAAGATATGGAGATCGTTATGAAGCAGTATGAGGAGCTTGCGTCCCTTATGCTTGAGCGCGACAGAGAGGGAAGACCCTTTACTTTCTATCACTATATGATTGACCTTACGGGTGGTCCTTGTATTTATAAGAGAATTTCGGGCTGTGGAAGCGGTACGGAATATATGGCAGTAACTCCTTGGGGTGATCTCTATCCTTGTCATCAGTTCGTTGGTGAAGAGAGATTTAAGCTCGGTGACATTTGGAACGGAGTTACAAATAAAGAGGTGCAGGGTGAATTTGCAGCTTGTAACGTTTATGCTCATCCCGAGTGCCGCGATTGTTGGGCTCGACTTTACTGCTCGGGTGGATGCGCAGCTAATGCTTATCACGCAACGGGAAGTGTAACAGGCGTTTATGAAGACGGCTGCAAGCTCTTTAGAAAGCGTATGGAATGTGCGATAATGGTTGCTATTGTACGTGCACTTGGCGAGTAATATGAATACCCCTATTTGTGATTTTGTTAAACGCTATGCAGAAGGCAATTCCTTAAAGCTTCATATGCCGGGTCATAAGGGAAAAGCATTTTTGGGATTTGAAAAG
>JAGBYG010000124.1 GCA_017628875.1 Clostridia bacterium | reverse complement strand
CTTGGCACATTCCCGTTTCCTTTATCGCAACGGTTGGTCTTTTCACACTTATTACGGGAACTTACCCCTCATATCAAATCATTGCGGGTGGTCTTATGATCGGTGCATTCTTTATGGCAACCGACTACGTAACAAGCCCCGATACTGCTCTTGGTAAGATAGTATTCGGTATCGGATGCGGTCTTATTACAGCAGTTATCCGTGTTTACGGCGGTTATCCCGAGGGCGTTTCATTCGCAATCTTGCTTATGAACATTCTTAACCCCTATATCATTAAGCTCACGAGAAAGAAAGCATTCGGAGGTATCAAGGTATGAAAAATGATGCAATTAAATCCGTTGTAGTTCTTACTCTTTTCTCAATAATAGTTATGGTGCTTCTTGCAGGTATCAATACTGTTACTGCACCAAGAATCGCAGAAAACGAATACAAAAAGATGATGGATTCTCTTGAAGGACTCATTCCTGAAGTTTCAGGTGAGGACTATGAGCAGATCACTGACCTTTCCGGATATCCCGAATCAGTTCAAAACGTTTTTGTTGACAAAAACGGACGTGGTATCGCTATCATCTTCGCAGTTACCTCACAGTATTCAAGCGGAGATATGAAATACTCCGTAGGTTTTGATAACCAAGGCAAAATCGTTGCCATTAAGCAGATTTCCTATATGGAATCCAAAAGCTTTGGCAATTACTATGAAAGTTTCGTAGGACTTGAAGAGACCGATGCAGCAGACGTTGAGATTTTCGGCGGTGTAACTTACTCATCAAACGCATTCAAATCAGGTCTTAACGATGCTTTTGAAGCATTTAAGATTACAAATTCTAAATAAGGAGGACGAAAAATGAAAAACAATAAAATGAAAATATTGACAAACGGTATTCTCAAAGAAAATCCCGTTCTCGTCCTCGTTCTCGGTACTTGCCCCACACTTGCGGTAACAACGGGTATCGTTTCTGCAATCAGTATGGGACTTGCTACTCTTGCAGTTCTCGTTTGTTCCAATATAGTAATTTCAGCACTTCGTAACGTAATTTCCGATAAAATCAGAATTCCTGCATACATAGTAATTATCGCAGGCTTCGTTACCGCAGTTCAAATGCTCTTGCAGGCGTTCTTGCCCGACGTTTATGATATGCTCGGTGTTTACCTTGCACTTATCGTTGTTAACTGTATTATTCTCGGACGTGCCGAGATGTTCGCTAACAAGAATAGCGTTGTGGATTCCGCGCTTGACGGAGTTGGTATGGGTATTGGCTTTACCCTTACACTCTTCCTTATGGGCTTTGTTCGAGAGGTGTTTGGAAATTCTACCTTCGCAGGTATCGCCATTCCCTTCCTTGCCCCCTTTAAACTTCCCATTCTTACAAGTGCCCCCGGTGGTTTCTTCGTTTACGGTGTCCTTATAGCACTTGTTGCTATTTTCACAAAGGGTGAATATCCCAAGAAAAAGAGCTTCGGCTGTGAGGGTTGTCCCTCTGCAGCTTCTTGCGCTAAAGCTCAGGCAGGTATCCCCTGCGATGGCGCAAAGGCAGAAGAAAGCGAGGTGGCTGACGTATGATTAAGAGTCTTATCATTATTTTGATGTCTTCAATCCTCGTTAATAACTATACCCTTTCCAAATTCCTTGGCATCTGCCCCTTCCTTGGTGTTTCAAAGAAAACTGACCAAGCAACAGGTATGGGTATCGCAGTTACTGCCGTAATGGTAGTTGCAACTGCAGTTACATGGCCAATTCAGACATACGTGCTTGACAATCTTGGACTTGGCTTCCTTCAGACCATCGTGTTCATTCTTGTTATCGCAACACTCGTTCAGTTCGTTGAGATAGTTTTGAAGAAATATATACCCGCGCTTCATAAATCGCTTGGTGTATATCTTCCCCTTATCACAACAAACTGTGCAGTTCTTGGTGTAACAATCAATAATATTTCCGACGGTTATAATTTCATCGAATCCATCTTCTCAGCTCTAGGTTGCGGACTTGGTTTCCTTCTTGCAATGGTACTCTTTGCAGGTGTTCGTTCCGTTCTTGAGGGTAATAATAAGATTCCCAAGAGATTGCAGGGACTTCCCATTACTCTTATCGCTGCTTCCATCGTTTCCCTTTCATTTATGGGATTTGGCGGAATCATCGAAAACCTTTTCGGTTAAGGAGGTAGAAATATGACAGCTATTATTTTTGCCGCTATTCTTGCTATAGTGCTTGGTCTTATTTGCGCTATCATCCTTGTTCTTGCCGATAAATTTATGAGTGTTCCCGTTGACGAAAGATTCCCTAAAATTCGTGAGTGCCTCCCCGGTGCAAACTGTGGCGCTTGTGGATACACGGGTTGCGACGGCTATGCTCAAGCTCTTATTGATAACCCCGACTTAAAAACTAATCTCTGTGTTCCCGGTGGCGATTCTACCGCTCAGGCGATTGCAGACGTTCTTGGCAAGGAAGCCGAGGACGTAATCGAAATGGTTGCAGTTGTTAAATGCGACGGTAACTGCTCAGTTGTTAAGCAAAGATTTGAATATAAGGGTGTGAAAACTTGTGAAGCCGCTAATATGTTCTATGGTGGCGCAGGTACTTGCTCATTCGGTTGTATCGGTCTTGGCGACTGCGCAAGAGCTTGTCCTCAAAATGCAATCTGCGTTGAAAATGGTGTTGCATACGTTAACAGCGAGCTTTGCATCGGTTGTGGAATTTGCGCTAAAGCGTGCCCACATCACATTATTGAGCTTATGCCCGACGTAAATAGAACTCTCGTTCTCTGCTCAAGCCACGATAAAGGCGCAGTTGTTCGTAAATTCTGTACAAACGGTTGTATCGCGTGCGGTAAGTGTACAAAAACTTGCCCCAATGGCGCAATTACCCTTGTGAATAACCTTGCAACGATTGACTATGAAAAATGCACAAACTGCGGCGCTTGCCGTGATGCCTGCCCCGTTCATTGTATCGTCGAAAAGGACATCTCGGGAATACATAGAATTGCGAAATAAATATAAAGATAAAAATCCTCTCGCAAGAGAGGATTTTTTACCTTAATTATTCATTATTCATTATTTATTATTCATGAAAAAGCCCCTTGCGTTGCAAGGAGCTTTTTTCATTTTTCGTAATCGCGTCTATAAGCCGGGTTCTGTCTTAAACGGTCATCTATCTTCGCTTGCTGTCACCAACAAGCTTCGGGATTTCTCCCGTGCCACCCTGCAGATAAGTGTCGGGCAAACATCTGCGTGCGGTGTTGCTTCAAGTAGGGTTTACAGCGGATCTATGTTACCATAGAAACGGGTGAGCTCTTACCTCGCCTTTCCATCCTTACTACTAAGAAAATTGCTCGCTCAATTTTGTTAGAGCGGTTTATTTCTGTTGCACTTTCCCGGCAGTCGCCTGCGGCTGACGTTATCAGCTACTCTGCCCTGTGAAGCCCGGACTTTCCTCGCGATAACACCTTTCGGCAACATATCGCGCGACCGTTCGGCGCGGTTACGGTTTGTATTATAATATAAATTGAGGGAAATGTCAAGTCAATATCAAAAAATCAATTGTTATAAATTGGTGTTTAGGGGTGTGTCAGCATTAGAAAAAAACTCGGCTCCCTCAAGTCGAGGGAGCTGTCATCGAAGATGACTGAGGGAGATGTTTTCTCGATGTTTAGTTCTCTCCCTCCGTATTTTCCCGTGTTTTAACACAGGAAAATACACCTCCCTCGTCAGAAGGAGGCAAGAGTTTGATATATTCCAACGTTCCGATAAATCAAATTTGAATGTATTTTACACCTCATCCCTCATTTTAATCTGCGGAATTCGTGTCACGAAGCAAGCGACGATTGCGGTGATTATGATTTCGGGGATCATATAAGTGCCATTATAGATAATGGAATATACAGTCGCAAGCGAGCCACCCGAAAAGATTTCGAGGATTTTTTCTCCCCACGCGGGAAAGCCGTCCTGTGTGAAAAACCACTCTGCCCATGTGCCAAAGAAGATCGCACCTGAAACGATATGCGCGATATAGCGCAAGGAAATAGCGAAAATTGAGCCCAATACAAGTGCCTTTCTTGTGCCGAACTTGTTTCTGAATATTCCGCCAAAACCAAGAACGGTATAAGCAATCACATAGTCGATAAGGCACACGATAATTGCGCGATACCAAAGCATTTGGCTATCACCCGGCAAGAAAAATGCGCTCACGGTATTAAATCCGAGAAGCATTTGCATAATTGAATACACGAATGCCGTGAGCAAGCCCCATTTTGTGCCGTACATATAGGCAATAACGATAATTGGGAGCATACTTGCGATTGTAAATCCGCCACCAAAGGGCAGATTGAGGAAAGGCATCACCGCACAAATGGCGGAAATCGAGATTGCAAAAGCAATCATAATTGAGCTGAGGGTTATCGCCTCAACTCTTTTTTTGTTTTCTTTCATAGTTAGAAAACCTCCTTAAAAACAAACTAACCACACGAAAAAGTCCGTGTGGTTGTTTTTAGAGAGTTTTCTCCCAAGTACTACCTACGACGGCATTATCCGTATCAGGTTAAGGGTTCAGCATCTCTATTGATGCCATCTCAGCCATAAGCACCCCTGACTTCTTATGTGGTTGTGAGTATAGTTTAGCACAAATTTTATGTATTGTCAAGAGGAAATTGAATTTAACTATGAGGCGGGCGATTCGTGAATCGCCCGTCACTAACAAATCAAATTTTGCAACGGATAATCAAAGCTATCAACAATTTTGAAAAAAGTGTTGCAAAAGGCAGATAATTGTGATAATATTGTCTTATAAACTCTAAAAAGGATATAAAAGATATGAACAAAAAACTATTAATTGGAATTATCGCGGGAGTTGTCGCCATTGGTGCGGTGGTTGGAGGAGTGTTCTTATTTAAGCACGAACATATTGAAGAAATTATACCTGCCGTTGCACCCACTTGCGAGGG
>JAGBYG010000123.1 GCA_017628875.1 Clostridia bacterium | reverse complement strand
GTCAAAAGCGCGCGCCCGCCGCTTAGGCGGTTTTATATTAACTAACTCTTCGATAAATCCCAATTTATGTACTATAGAATATTATTGACAAGCACCCTATATTATGATAAAATAGCTTCAAGAAAGAGGTGATATTATGCTTTCATTTGAAAGTGATTACATAATTGGTGCGCACGAAAGGGTACTTGAAGCGCTTATAAGAACGAACAATGAGGTATTATCGGGCTATGGCAACGATATACACACAAAAAATGCGGAAAATTTAATAAAAAAGGCGTGTGGTACTCCTGAAAGCGAGGTGTTTTTCCTCACGGGTGGCACGCAGGCGAATGCGGTGGTTATTTCCACAATGCTACGAAATTTTGAGGGCGTAATTTCCGCCAAAACGGGACATATCGCTCTTCACGAGGTTGGGGCAATTGAATACACGGGTCACAAGGTGATCGAGCTTGATGGAATTGAAGGTAAATTGCCTACGAAAAATCTTGTTTCCTATCTTGAAACGTTCTACGGTGACGAAAATAATGCGATGATGGTTCGCCCTGCTATGGTATATATTTCACATCCGACAGAATATGGCACTCTTTACTCAAAGGACGAGCTTTGTGAGCTTCGCAAAATTTGTGATAAATACGGAATGAAGCTCTTTCTTGACGGTGCGCGACTTGGTTATGGACTTATGAGCAGGGAAACTGACGTGACCTTGCACGATATTGCCACTCTTTGCGACGTTTTCTATATCGGTGGCACGAAGGTTGGTGCGCTTTGTGGCGAGGCAGTTGTGTTTGCAAAGGGAGAAACTCCTGCCTTTTTCCGTTCACAGACCAAGCAGCACGGCGCAATGCTTGCCAAGGGACGCCTTTTGGGTGTTCAGTTTGAAGCGCTTTTTGAGGACGGCTTGTATTTTGAAATAAGCAAAAATGCAATTGACCGTGCGGAAGAATTAAAGGAGCTTTTTAATTCTCGCGGATATGAATTTTTCTTGAATTCTCCAACAAATCAGCAGTTTATTATACTTACAAACGAGCAAATGGAGAGCATCGGCTCAAAATGTCGCTTCGGTTTTTGGGAGCGACTCGACGAAAATCGTTGCGTAGTGCGCTTTGCAACCTCATTTGCCACCACAAAAGAAGATATTGAGACACTTTCAAGAATAATATAATAGAAAAAGCGGAGCTTGACTCCGCTTTTTGATTTTCAAATTTTGATTTATAGGGGTGTTGAAGATTAGCACAAACACTCGGCTCCCTCTGTCGAGGGAGCTGGCACCGTAGGGTGACTGAGGGAGAGTTCTTAACAAAAAGTTACTTTAAATAACGTTCTCTCCCTCCGTCGCGGACGAGCCGCGCCACCTCCCTCGTCAGAGGGAGGCAAGTGTTTGCGTATTAAAACTGCTCGTTAAATCCTAATTTATCAAAAAAAGCCACCACTTTTGGTGACTTCTTCTGTAGATTAAAGCGGAGCTAAGCTCCGCTTATCTATTTACTGTATTTTTGCAATTCCGCCAATTTTTTGGGGTATTGTGCATAAATTTCTTTAATATCTGACACATCAATAAGTCCCTCTTTATATGCATCGGTAAGAGAATAGAGTTTATCGTGATAGAAAACAATTATTCGGTAATTTTGAGGGTATTCAAAGGTATATCCTGCAACGGTTTCGGTTGCAGCGGGCATATTTTCGCAATTTAAGCTTGGGTGCAATAGATAAACCCAAAGATCATAGGGGTCATCGCTCAATGTGAATTTTCTTGCTGACCAACCGCTTTCAGCTTCAGGATAATTGGAATTGATAGCTTGTAAGTAACTGCCACTTATAATATCCGAATTTGGGAAATCACCCTCGCATCTATAATACACTCCATTAGTATCTTTTAAATATCCGTTTACCCAAAGTAATGTTTTAGAGGGGAAGCCCTCCTTTGCATAGTGAAAGTAAATATTAGTTTGCATGCCATTATCTCTCGTAATGTTTTGCGCTTCCTCGCTGCTTATCTTATATAATTTCATATTACTAACAAGCTCTGTGACTTTGTTTATGTAATATCTGTCATCAAGCTCAAGATAAGCGCCCATACAAGAACCGAGATGGTGATCCTCTATCGAGATTTTCGATATATCGGATGGGTCCGCATTGAGCCACGTCTCAATTTCTGAGAGTATAAAGTATTCGTCGCTGCTTGACAGAGTGTCAACGTAATAAAGCGTAATAACTCCATCCTGTGATATTGTGAAATAACATTCATTTTCGTGTAAAGAGTTAAGCTTTATCAATTTATCGTAAGCAGTCAGGAGATAAGCGAATATGGGAGTTGAGTCATTAACGGTAATTTCCGTTTCGTTACCGTCAACACGGATAAAATAATTATCGTTTGATTTGTAAACGGTTGCTTTTTTCACGTCAGACGGTAATTCTTTATCACCGTTAGCATAATGACGAAGAGATTTACATATCTTCTCGTTGATTTCTTGATTTAATGCTTCTTGGCTTTTTATGTTATCGGAATTCGTGCTGAATGTGTATCTAACGTCTTTATAGCTAAAATCAAGGCGATAAAAACCGTCGTGCGGCTCATAAATATTTGCTCCTATCTCGTTGCCATTTTCAAGAACTATATCAATAAGAGTCACAGAGGCGGTTCTGTCCTCAAAAATGTTGTGTTTAAATGTGAATGTGCCATTTATTATAGCTTCTTCGTTTAATGGTTTGAATAGAAGAGTGCCGTCGGTATTGAATTTTATGCCGGTTGATTCATTATGAAGCACAGCATAGGGCTGCTTAATTTCTAAGCAGGCGGTTGCCTTAACAGGAGCTGTTATACCATCAATAAATGACACATCATATATGCAGTATTCAATGCTCCAATCCTTGTTGCTTGGTGCGACCTTTATGTCGCAGGAAAAGAGAAAAAGTGATGACAATGCAAGGAACAAAACGAGCGTGAGCAAACTGATTTTTTCATAAATGTATCTCCTTTTTTTGTTTGTGTATAATATAAGTCAAGTTTTTTTCAAAAAGTGTAAAAATTTTAAAAAAAACATAATTATTTATTAAATTTTGGTGTAAAATCGCGTTTTGCGGACTCCTTGTCCTGAGAGAAACCGTCGAAACCGAGGGAAAGGGCGAAATTTAAAACGTCCTCGTATTCAAAGCTCGTCAGACGTCTTTTGAGGTTTTTAGGCGCATTTTCATCCGCGAAATCGGGTGTATACTGTCGCATCAGTGAGAGTGTAACCTCATTTGCAGGCAGAATTTCGGAAATGTGCTTTAATACCGCCTTTGAGTCCTCCCTGTGTGACGGCAAAACAAGGTGGCGCACGATAAGTCCTTGCGTAGCGATTTGTTTTTCGTCAAGAGTTAATTTGCCAACTTGACGGTGCATCTCAACAAGTGCTTTGCTAGAAAATTCTGCATAATTTGGCGCAGAGGAGTATTTTTTTGCCAAATTCTCATCATAATATTTAAAGTCGGGCAAATAAATATCAACGAGTCCGTCAAGCGAGCGGAGTGAATCGATAGTTTCATATCCACCGCAGTTGTAAACTATGGGAATATGCAAATCCTTTTTCGCCTTTTCAAGCACGTGGGCAATGAAAAGGGAATAGGGTGTTGCCGTTACAAGATTGATATTATGCGCTCCCATTTCCTGAAGCTCAAGCATTTTTGAGATTAGCTCGTCCTCGCTGTATTTCTTACCAACCACTTCTCGACTTATGTCCTTATTTTGACAAAAAACGCAACGAAGATTGCAGCCCGAAAAGAAAATCGCACCTGAACCACGAGTGCCACTTATACACGGCTCTTCCCAAAAATGAAGGTCGGCAGAGCCAATGACAAATTCATTACTAACACCGCAAAATCCACGCTCGCCCGCCTCTCTGTCTACAAGACATCCGCGCGGACACATTAAACATTTTTTCATTAGCTCACCCCCTTTTTATAAATTATACACTTTTTTCTGCTTTTTTTCAAGTATTTGATTGATTTTGTGTGGATTTTAATGTATAATTGTTTTAGGAAGTTAGTTAAGTTAAGACCGCTCACGCCGCTTGGGCTCCTACTTTTTTGAAAAAAAGTAGGCAAAAAACTTTTATGGCGCTACGCCCGACAGCCGTATAGTTTGAGCGGTAAAAGGTTTGTGCTGATTTGACGTAAATTTTCGATAAAACACGAGTGTTTTATCGGTACAAATAACAAAATATCCTTATGAAAATAAATTTTCAACGGACATTTTTTATTCGTACTGCGAAAATCAAACCGATGGCTTGATTTTCTAAAATTTACTTTGTGAGTGCGTAGCCGTTTTGATAGCAATATCCTTACGCTTTGTAGTAGCAAATCACAGATTTTCGAGCTACCTGCCAACAGCGAGAAAATCGTTATGTGTCAACTTGTTGACACGATTTGCGCGCCCTTTAATTCTAAAAATGATTAAAGTTTTTTAGGGGTTATAGGGGGCAATTTTTCAAAAATGCCCCCTGATTTTTACTTCTACTAACTATAAGGAGGACAAATATGAAGATAAAAAATGCCGAAATACTTTGTGTTGGCACGGAGCTTCTCTTAGGTGAAGTAATAAACACAAACGTTGCGTACTTAGGAAAGGCACTTGCGCGACTTGGAATATCTGTTTATCACACGTCGGTTGTGGGTGACAATCAAGCGCGACTTCGAGAGGCGGTTACCGCAGCGCTTAAGAATGCGGATTTGCTGATTTTATCGGGCGGACTTGGTCCTACCTACGATGATTTGACAAAGGAAACCGTGGCAGAGGTTTTAGGACTTCCAATGGTGCGCGATGAAGCAATTTTGCGTGAAATTGAAGAGTATTTTGCATCATCGGGAAGAATTATGCCCCCAAACAATGCAAAGCAGGCGGATATTCCTCTTGGCGCGATAGCTCTTAAAAATCGCACGGGTACAGCACCCGGAATATTTGTTGAGCACAACAACAAAGTGGTAGTGCTTCTTCCGGGTCCTCCCTTTGAGCTTTGTCCGATGTTTGATGAATTTGTATTTCCACGCCTTCGCGATATGAGTGACAAGATACTAATAAGTCACAATATTCACATTATGGGAATGGGCGAGAGCGAGGTTGAAATGCATCTTTTGGATTTGATGAAAACTTCTGTCAATCCGTCCCTTGCCCCCTATGCCAAAGAAGGAGAAATGCGTCTTCGTGTTGGCGCGTTGGCTTCGAGCGAAGCAGATGGAGAGGCGATGTGTCAAGAAATGATTAAAAAGGTAAAGGCAAGTCCTGTTGGTGAATATATATACGCACTTGATGCCGAATATATCGAAAAGCTCGTTGTTGAAAAGCTCAAGGAAAAGAAATCAACGCTCTCTGTTGCGGAGTCCTGCACGGGCGGGTATCTTGGAAAGCGCATAACCGATATTGCGGGAGCATCAAATGTGTTTGCGGGTGGATTTATCACATATTCGAATAAAGCCAAAATTGACTTGCTTGGCGTGAACCCCAAAACTCTCGAATTACACTCTGCGGTTTCAAGTGAGGTCGCTATAGAGATGGCTGTTGGCGCGCGTGAGCGACTTGATACGGATATTGCAGTTTCTATCACGGGCGAGGCAGGTCCCAATCCTGACCCCACAACGAACAAAGACGTTGGCACGGTGTTTATAGGAGTAGCAACGAGAGATACAAGTTACTCTGTAAAATTGACCGTTTCTCGTCAACGAGATAGGGAATACATCAGAAAAGTAGCTACAAGTCGCGCTATGAGGGAAATAGTAAAGATTTTGGCGTAACAATGATTATTTACAAATTGTTAACAAAATCTGACAAATTTTTTAACTTTTTCTCTTGCCTTTTTCCAAAATTTATATTATAATATTATTTGAACTTAATAAATTTGAACCATTTCCAATCATTTGAGAAAACAAAAGTTGCTGCCGAAAAGATTTTATGACGGCATTCTCTCCTTTGATCTTTTCGGTGAAAATTCGATGTATTCTCGTGCATCGTTTAACCTCCACCACCTGTAACTGTTTGTTTTCTCAAATGTCCTTTGATATATATAGCACCGATTTCGGTGCTTTTTTTGTTCTTGACAATAGTCAAAAGCGGTGTTATAATAAATATAGTAATTATTGCTAAAAATAATGAAAAGAGGTACAAAATTATGATCAAAATCACAAAAATTATTGCTGTTCTTGTTTTGATGGCAATTGCAATTACGTCCTGCGCTATTTTCCCAATGAAGGAGCCGGATGAATCGACAAGCAAACAATCCGCAACAACAACTACTACGTCCACTACCTCGGGTGGTGAAACAATCCATCCTGATAATTCAAAAACCCCCACAATTTATCTTGCGGGTGACTCTACGGTTAAAACCTATGAGGAAGGTCAATATATAGCGGGTTGGGGACAGTTTTTGAGTCTGTTTCTTGACGAAAGTGTGAAGGTTGTGAATGCCGCTCACGGTGGTAGAAGCTCGCGTTCTTTCATCAATGAGGGCAGACTTTACAATATAGACGATCCCGATTTTAAATACAGTTTTTCACAAAATGGCGGAAAATCAATTGAAGATTGCATTAAAGAGGGCGATTTTCTCTTTATTCAATTCGGTCACAATGACGATGCATCAAAGCTTTCTAACTATTCTACTATTTATGATAGAATGGTTCCACTTGGTGAGCCCGATGCAAACGGAATTTATCCCACAATTCCCGCAACTAAGGTTTCAACCACGCTCCTTCCCGAAGAATATACATCTGTAGCAACGGATGCCGATGAAACGAAGGCACTTGTGGAAATTGCAAAATACGGCTCCGAATACTACGCATACAATAGCGGTGGCACGTATAAATGGTATTTGAAGCAATATATTGACTTTGCAAGAAGCGTTGGGGCTATTCCTGTTCTTATCACTCCCGTTGCGCGTGTGAAATTCAGCGGTGCAAATATAATTGGCGGAGCAGGACTCCACGGTGAGAATTTTGCATACGTTGAAGCAGTTAGACAGCTTGCAGAAGAAGAAAACTGTCTTCTTATCGACCTTTTCGCAGAGAGTAAGACGATGCTTGAAACGGCGACAAGCACTTATGCAAACTATCTTATGGCATTAAAACCAAATGATCTCACAGGTAATTGGCCTGCAGGATACGACGGAGCATATGGCAACACAGATGCGGGTTATACGGGCATTGAAGCAACTCATTACAACAAATACGGTGCGTTTCTTCAGGCGGCAAAGATTGCGGAGCTAATCATTAAAATTGGTTTTGAGGAAAAGGCAAATGGGGAGTATTTTAATTTTTCTTACCATATTCTTAGAACTCCCAAAGAATTTGTAGACCCATCAAATCTTATGAGCAAGACGAGTGTAGCATCACTTGAATCATTGTTCACGATAATTAATGTTACAAATCCAAATAGAACTTATGCAGATCCCCAAGAGGTTATTGAGGCAATTGATTATCTTGTGTCTCTTGGCGAGGTAACTGCAGAAAATCATCTTGAACTTCTTGCAAAATGCGAGGAAATCAGAGCTAAATATGATGCGCTTAACGTGGATGACAGACCCGCGGTTACAAATCTTGCAACTCTTGAACAGTATGAAAAGGCAATTGCAGATATGATAATTGCAAGCCGCCCTGAGCCCGTAAAGACAGTTGTTTTTAAGGCGGACGATCTTCTTGCTTCTCTTTATGACAGCACAGTTGAGGAGCAGGGATTTACTATCGTTGCAACCACTGACAAGACTATGGAAAAGAAATCAAAGGTTGTAACATTTACATACTCCGGTGAAAGCTACACAACAGCATACGGATTGAGTCTTGGCGGCTCTGCAAAATTTGGAACGAATAGATACGTTTCCTTTACTGTTGAAGGTCCTTGCACAGTAACTATTGCAACACAGTCCTCGGGTTCATCTGCAAGAGTACTCAATCTTGTGAATTCAAGCAATTCCGTGATTGGCTCTTACGAAGCGGGAACGAGTGTAACCGTTTCCTCGATAGATATTGAGGCAGCAGGTACGTACTCCGTTGGAAGCGCAGGAAGCGGAATTTATATCTACTACATATTTATTGAATATTTTGAATAATTGAAATATTAAAAACCCGACGGATTTTTCCGTCGGGTTGATTTTTATGTTTGATTTTCAAATTTTGATTTATCGGGGAGTTAGTTTGAAACAAGAAAGGGGAACTCCCTCCGTCTTTGCCTAAGGGCAAAGCCACCTCCCTCTGCGGAAGGAGGCTCTGTAAGATATTCCATCGCGTGTAACCGTGAAGTATGAT
>JAGBYG010000122.1 GCA_017628875.1 Clostridia bacterium | reverse complement strand
TTAACACTCCTTTCTTATTTTTTCATTTCCGCAATTACTGCATCAATCGCCTCAAGTGCGCGGTTTGAGATAACCTCATTCTTTGCGCTCTTGCCACCCTTAACTCTGTATTCAAGAGGCTTGATAATACCAAAATTAGCATTCATAGGCACGAATTTGCCCATTGAGCCATTTTGAACGTAGTTTGCCATAGAGCCGATCATCGTGGTTTCTGGGAATTCAATTCCATTTTCTCCATTCGCTCTTGCGGCTGCATTTATACCTGCCACAAGACCGCTTCCCGCACTCTCTATGTAACCCTCAACGCCCGTCATTTGACCTGCGAAGAAGATATTTGGATTTTTAATCATTGAATAATCGTTTTTCAATAGTCCGGGCGAATTGAGATAGGTATTTCTATGCATAATTCCATATCTCAAAAACTCCGCGTTTTCAAGACCAGGGATCATTCTAAACACTCTTCTCTGTTCGGGGAAAGTGAGATGGGTTTGGAAGCCGACAATGTTATACATCGTGCCTTCCTTGTTCTCCTTGCGAAGCTGAACGACTGCAAAGGACTCCTTATTCGTTCTTGGATCAACGAGTCCCACGGGTTTAAGTGGCCCGTAGCAAAGTGTATCGTAACCGCGCTTTGCCATTACTTCAACGGGCATACAGCCCTCAAACACCTGGAGCTTTTTCTTCTGCTCCTCGCGGTCAAATTCCTTGATTTCCGCTTCTTTTGCACCTATAAGCTCAGTGTAAAAGGCATCGTATTGCTCCTTAGTCATAGGACAGTTGATATAGTCCGCATCGCCCTTATCATAGCGCGAAGCAAAGAAGGCAACGTCCATATTTATGCTTGAAAAATCAACAATGGGAGCTGCGGCATCAAAGAAATGAAGCCCCGAGCAGCCAAGCTCGTTTTCGATATATTCTGCCATCTTATCACTTGTAAGAGGGCCTGTTGCGATTACCGTAATCTCATCGGGATTTACCTCGCAAACCTCACCCTCAATAACTTCAATAAGCGGATGATTTTTAATTTTTTCAGTTATAAATGCAGAGAAAAGCTCTCTATCCACCGCAAGAGCCGAGCCCGCGGGAACTTTAGTATTCTCTGCCGCTTCCATAATAAGCGAACCAAGACGGCGCATCTCCTCTTTAAGAAGTCCAACCGCATTGATAACACTATCGGAGCGCAAGGAGTTAGAGCAAACAAGCTCTGCAAACCCCTCTGAATGATGGGCAGGCGTGTATTTATGCGGCTTCATCTCATAAAGCTTCACCTTAACACCGCGCTGAGCGATCTGCCAAGCCGCTTCGCTACCCGCAAGGCCTGCGCCATATACGTTTACAAATTTATTTTCACTCATTACTGTTCTTCCTGCTCTTTTACGGGCTCAACCATTCTCTTATATCCGCAATCCTTATCAGCGCAAACAAGGAGGTCCTTACCCTTCTTTCTGAAAAGCATCTTTCCGCAATCGGGACAGTTTTCTGCCGTTGGCATATCCCAGCTTGAAAAATCACACTTGGGATAGTTTTCACAGCTATAGAAAACGGTCTTTTTCTTTCCGTATTTTGTAAGCACCTTACCCGCGCACTTGGGACAAGGAACGTCAATTTCTTTGGTTATGGGCTTGATGAATTTGCAAGTAGGATATTTGGAACAAGCATAGAATGAGCCGTATCTACTTGAACGAAGCACCATATCGGAGCCGCATTTTTCACATTTGAAATCTGCAACAATCTCCTTTTTGGGTTCTTTTTTCTCTTCAACCTCTTGCTCCTCGGGTGGAGTAAGGGGCTTTGTGTTTCTGCACTTGGGGAAGTTAGGACAAGCGGCAAATTTACCGAATTTACCCATTCTTACTACCATTTTTGCACCACATTTTTCGCAGATGATATCAGTTTCCTCAACGGGCAATTTTATATCCTCAGAACCAATCTTCTCCTCTGCCTTTGCAAGATCAACCTTGAAATCCTCCCAGAAATCTGCAAGCACGTCAAGATATTCAAGCACGCCTGCTTCAATCTTGTCAAGATCGGTTTCCATATTTGCGGTAAATTTATAGTCAACCACGTCACTAAAGTTTTCTTCCATAAGCTTTGTGGTAAGAATACCAAGCTGAGTGGGAAGGAGCGCCTTGCCATCTCTGTGAACGTAGTTTCTTGCAAGAATAGTTGTGATGATAGGTGTGTAGGTACTCGGTCTGCCAATTCCCTTTTCTTCAAGAAATTTGATAAGAGATGCTTCTGTATATCTCGGAGGCGCTTCAGTAAAGTGCTGCTCAGAATCAACTGAAAGCATATCCAATTTTTCACCGTCACTAAGTGTGGGAATACGAATATCCTTTACAAGTGTAACTTCATCAGAGGATGCCTTAACCTCCTCTGTTGCCTCATAAACCATCATATAACCGGGGAAAGCAACACTGTAACCGCTTGCACGGAAAACATAACCGTTATTAATAAAGTCAGCAGTAACTGTATTGAGCTTTGCAGACTGCATTTGAGAAGCAACGAATCTTTCCCAAATCAATTTGTAGAGCTTATACTGGTCGGGGGTGAGTGCCTTTCTGATAAGTGCGGGAGTAAGCTCAACCTTTGAAGGTCTGATTGCCTCGTGAGCATCCTGCGCTCCCTTTGCCGCCTTGAATTTTCTTGGTGTTTTGGGGGCATATTCCTCACCGTATTTTTCAACGATAAATTCCTTTGCCGCGCTCTGCGCTTCATCGGAAATTCTCAAAGAGTCAGTTCTCATATAGGTGATAAGACCTTGAACACCACCGTATTCAGACCCAACGTTAATACCTTCATAAAGCTCCTGCGCTACACGCATTGTGCGAGCAGATTGGAAGCCGAGCTTATAGGACGCCTCCTGCTGAAGTGTAGATGTTGTAAATGGGGGTGCGGGAAGCTTTTGCTTATCCGATCTCTTAACTGACTTAACAGTAAATTCACCACTATTGATTGCGTTAAGCACTTTGTTTGTATCTGCTTCGCTTGCAAGCTTAATCTTGCCGTTTTCATCGCCATAGAAACGAACTGCAAAGCTCTTGCCATCTGCATTTTGAAGCTCTGCCTCGATTGTCCAATACTCAGCGGGAACGAATGATGCAATTTCATTTTCTCTTTCAACAATAATTCTTGTTGCAACGGACTGAACTCGTCCTGCAGAAAGACCGCTTTTAACGGTTTTCCAAAGGAGAGGACTAATCTTATAGCCCACTATTCTGTCAAGAAGACGTCTTGTCTGCTGTGCGTTAACAAGATTCATATCAATATTTCTTGGCTCCTTGATAGACGCCTTTACAACAGTTGGTGTAATTTCATTAAAGCTCACGCGCAAGGTCTTTTCCACAGGAATTCCAAGCACGTTAGCAAGGTGCCAAGCAATTGCCTCACCCTCACGGTCAGGGTCAGTTGCAAGAAATACTTTTTTAGCACTCTTTGCCTCTTTTTTGATTTCTTTAATAAGGTCACCCTTACCTCTGATATTGATATAATGTGGCTCAAATCCATTTTCAATGTCAACTCCAAGTGTGCTCTTGGGAAGGTCACGCAAGTGTCCTTTAGATGCAACAACCTTATAGTTTGAACCAAGATATTTTTTTATCGCTCCTACCTTTGTAGGTGACTCCACAATAACAAGATTTGCCATATTTATTCCTTTCACTACGATTATTTTCTTATATACATTCCACCGGGTAACGAGCTTATAAGTCCTTTGATTTCAAGAACTGTAAGAGTTGCCATTAAAGTGCCGATGGGATATCCCCCTTTAGCAAGCTCGTCAACTGACGTTGGCTTATCACAAGGAAGCTCGTTAAATATTTTTCTTTCAGTTTCGCTAAGAGTGGCAAGCACGCTTTCGTCAACTGAAGTCATCTCTTTTGCGACTTTATTCTCTTTTTCAAGAGCAGGAGAGGTGTCTCCATTTATTTTTTTAATAGCAGGAACTGAATAATAATCGCTATTCTGCTCCGCATTATTATTAAGCTCATAATTTAGCTTTTCAAGTAACGCTTTGGGCGTACCCTTTGGTCCTTTGCTAATACAATCGGCAGAAATGCCCATTTTGTCAAGAATTTCTTTATCGAAATCTGAGCTGAGCTCACCCTGACGAAGTTTAACTGGGTCAACAAGGCGAGAATGATTTTCAAAATAATATCTCAAAATATCACGCGCTTCTGTTATCGCAACCTCGCCGTTCTTTATAAGATAGTTTGGACCCTCGCTCATCGGCTCTTCAATGCTTCCCGGGAGCGCGTAAACAGTTCTTGACTGCTCTGCCGCGCGATCTGCCGTAATGAGCGCACCGCTATTTTTAGGTGCTTCAACAACGAGCGTTCCCTCACTGAGCGCACTTATAATCGCATTTCTTTCGGGAAAATGATTTTTATAAGCAGGTTCAGATGGGTGATATGCCGTCATTAACGCGCCATACTGACAGATATACTTTCGAAGCATTCTGTGTTGCTTCGGATAAATCACGTCAATTCCGAAACCAAGCACCGCAATTGTCGTGCCGTGAGCCGCAATAGCTCCCGCGTGGGCAATACTGTCAATGCCAAGTGCCATTCCACTAACAACAACTGCGCCTGCCGACGCAAGCTCATAAGCTAATTTATACGCAGATCTCATTCCGTATTCCGTCATCTTACGAGTGCCGACTACCGAAATGCAGACCTTATTATTCAAATTCGGTAAATTTCCGAGATAATAAAGAATGATAGGGGGATTTTTCATTGCCTTGAGTGAATCGGGATACATACTGTCACAATAATTAAGTATGCCAACCCTATTCAATTTACAATAGTTGTGAATGGAAACTGCCTCATCAATATCTTTATCAAGAAGGGATTTTCTTTGAAATTCGGATAAATGCTCTGCGCGCTTCAATGCCTTTTCATCTGCGCGATAGATTTCGTATGGAGAATTGTTAAAAAGATCGAGCAATCGCTGAAATACCGAATTTTGATTATTCAATTTTAAGGCAAGCCAGATCCAATAAATCTGCTCAGATTTTTTAAACAAACTAAATTCCATAATATTTACCTTTATTTTATCTTGTAAAGCTCCCACATACAAACGGATGCGGCAATACCTGCGTTAAGGGACTCAGAGCCCTCCTCCATAGGAATATAAACACATTCGTCACATACGGAAATAGCTTCCTCTGAAAGTCCGTGTCCTTCGTTTCCGATAAGGATTGCATCGCCTTTTGTTAACTCAATTTCGCCAAGCTTTTTTGCATCTCGCTGCAAAGCCGCTGCAAACACTCTTGCGCCTGCGCTCCTCATCGCCAAAACCAAAGAAGGAATTGACTCAATTGCAACTATTCGTTGCACAAAGAGTGCGCCCATAGCGGCTCTCACCGTTTTGGGATTGTACAAATCGGCACAATCAGAGCTAATAACGAGCGCGTCAATTCCAAAAGCTCTCGCGCTTCTGATTATCGTACCCATATTTCCAACGTCACGCACACTTTCAAGGATAAGCACGCATTTTTCTTTAAGTGCCTTGGCAAGTGAATTTACATCGTTTTCAAAAGTAATATTTTCAAGATTTGAGCACACAGTGATTATCCCCTCGGGCGATTGCTCGTCGGTGAGCTTTGAAAAAACTTCATCCGCAAGAATGTAGAGCTTCGCGCTACCACAAGCAGCTTCAACCTCAGTACAATACTTCTCCCTCGCACTCTCATTAACAAAAACATATTCTATAGTCGCGCCTGAGTTTGCCGCCTCACAAAAGAGCTTAATTCCGTCAAAACGGAAAAGCCCCTCAGCTTTTCGATATTTTTTATCCTTCAGCTTTGCAATTCTCACCACAAGCGAATTACTTTTTGATGAAATATACTGCCATTCCATAACGAAAATATGCTCCTTTCACAAATTATAAAAGTTGAAAAACCATTGAATTTTTTGTCGTTTTCCATAGCTTTTCAACGCTCATAAAGGCGTTTTCTGGCGCAGTCAGGCTCAAAATCAAGCCCCTGACTGCACCTATAAATATGACAAAAAACCCGGCAGACCGGGTTTTTTAAACTAATTAAAGAGCTGCCTTTGCCTGCTCTACAAGTGCTGCAAATGCTGCCTTGTCGTTAACTGCAAGCTCTGCAAGCATCTTTCTGTTAAGGTCAATACCAGCTTTTTTAAGGCCGTGCATAAACTGAGAGTAGTTGATGCCGTTAACCTTTGCCTGTGCATTGATACGAGCGATCCAAAGAGAACGGAAGTCTCTCTTCTTCATCTTTCTACCAGCGAATGCGTAGTTACCGCTCTTCATTACGGCTTGCTTAGCCATCTTGAAGTGCTTGGATTTTGCACCCCAGTAACCTTTAGCTGCCTTAAGTACTTTATTTCTTCTCTTACGCGTCATCATCGCGCCTTTAACTCTTGCCATTTTTCTATCCTCCTAATAAATTCTCTTTAGATTATTTCTGAATAAGTGCTCTGTAGTTTGCAGCCATAGCGTCGCTAAGGTATGCATTTTCTCTACCCTGTCTAAGTGCCTTACCTGTCTTCTTACCTGTCTTATGACGGCGGAAGCAGTGATTGAGCTTAACCTTACCTGTACCTGTTACAGAAAATCTCTTGGATGAAGCCTTATGTGTTTTGATTTTTCCCATTGTTTTGTCTCCTTTAATATTTATTTCGGTTGCCCGAAACATAATTTTTTTATTTTTGAGGTCAAGGACCCATTGTGTACTGTTTTATTTCTTGATAGGCGAAATTACCATACTAAGAATTCTGCCATCGAGAACGGGCTTTTTATCAACCGTTCCAAGCTCTTCGCAAGCAACACGGAATTTCTCCATAATTTCTGCGCCAAGATCCTGATGTGACATTTCTCTTCCCTTAAAGCGAAGAACCACGCGAACCTTGTTTCCGCCCGACAAGAATTTGTGAGCGTGCTTTAACTTTGTTTCAAAATCGTGAGCTTCGATTCTGCAGGAGAGCTGAATTTCTTTAAGCTCAACAACCTGTTGTTTCTTTTTAGCTTCCTTTTCTTTCTTCTCACGTTCAAAACGGAATTTTCCATAATTCATAATTTTGCAAACGGGGGGAGTTGCATTTCCCGTCATCATAACGAGGTCAAGACCATCGTCATATGCCATTCTGAGCGCCTGATCAGTGCTCATAATTCCAAGCTGTTCTCCGTCTGCGCCAATAACTCTGATCTCCTTTGCGTCGATCTGCTCGTTAATCAGCATTTCTTTTGCGTTAGCTATGGTAACACCTCCAAAAAAATAAAGTCGTACGCAGAAATTTCCCGTACGACACCTAAAGCCCACTATGGCTTTTATATCAAAAATATCAACACAAGCGCACGTTTGTGGCAGGGTGAGAACGGGGTGTTCTGCTTCATTACTGATGTATTTTACCACATACTTGCGCTTTTGTCAATAGGTTTTTTGAAAATATTTTTTCCTTTTTCGCGGTTCGCGATACGATAGGGGTATTCTCACAAAAGCCCCCCCATACTCTCTCTGAATATGCCCCATCATCAGAGAGATTACCCCCCTAATCACAGAGATGAGGGAAATAAATAAAACTATACCCAATATAACTAAAACCAATATAACTATATCCACCTAACTATCTGAAGAGCAAATGGCGGTGGAAGAAAAAAGATAAATTTTCTTTTCTTTCATCTTGAAAAAGTAGCGCGTTTGTGGTACAATAATTAATATATTAATTAAATGGAGAAAATATGACGAATTTACACGATAGATACTTAAAAGCCAAGAGGGCTTTATTCGAAAAAGCGTACAGCGAATTAAATGCCGAGCAACGCAAGGCTGTATTCTCTGTTGACGGACCTCTTCTCATTCTCGCAGGTGCGGGAAGCGGAAAAACCACCGTTTTGGTTAAGCGAATTGCATTCATAATTAAATACGGAAACGCATATTTTAGCGACTACGTTCCCTTCGACGTTGACGAGCGAACAGTTTTGGAGCTTGAGAGTGCCACCAATCTCACAAAGGAAGAAATCCTTCCCTTGCTTGACAAATTTTCGACCAACCCTTGCGCGCCTTGGCGAATGCTTGCCATCACCTTCACAAATAAGGCGGCAGGCGAAATAAAATCAAGAATAAATAAGCAGCTTGGTGACGCGGACGTTGCAAACGAAATTTGGAGTGGCACGTTCCACTCAATTTGCCTTCGAATTTTGCGTGTGCACGGTGAAAAAATCGGATATGCAACCGGATTTTCAATCTATGACCAAGACGATAGCAAAAAAGCGATCACCGCTTGTATGAAGGATCTTGACATCGACACGAAATCCTTGCCTGTCAAGAGCGTTCAACATATGATTTCACGCGCAAAGGACAGAATGATCGGTCCTGACGAATTTTTACTTGAGGTCGGCAACGATTACCGACTTAAACAAATCGGACGAATTTACACCGCATATCAAAATAAGCTCAAAACCTCAAATGCGCTCGATTTTGACGATATTATTATGCAAACCGTTATTCTTCTTCGTAAGTTCCCCGACGTGTGCGAATATTATCAAAATCGCTTCCGTTACGTTTGCGTTGACGAGTATCAGGACACTAACGAAGCTCAATTTGCACTCACAGCACTCCTTTCGGGTGGATACAATAACATAATGGTTGTTGGTGACGATGACCAGAGTATTTATAAATTCCGTGGCGCGACCATTGAGAACATTCTCAACTTCGACAAGACCTTCCCAAGCGCAAAGGTAATACGACTTGAGCAGAATTACCGTTCAACGCAAAATATTCTTGACGCCGCAAATGCCGTGATCAAAAACAATACAGGTCGAAAGGGCAAAACTCTTTGGACAGATGCGGGCGAGGGAGAAAAAATACATCTTAAAAAGGTATTTGACCACAACGAAGAAGCTCGCTACATAGCCGATAAAATTCAAAAAATGGTAAGCGAGGGCAAGCAATTCCGCGATTTTGCTCTCCTCTATCGAAACAACGCGCAATCAAGCACCATAGAGCGCACCTTTGCAAAAAGCGGTATTCCCTATCGCATCATCGGTGGCGTGCGCTTTGCAGACCGTAAGGAAATCAAGGACATCGTTGCATACTTGCAGCTTATTCAAAACCACAATGATGACGAGCGACTTGTTCGTATCATCAACGAGCCAAAGCGCAAGATTGGTGACAAAACTATTGAGGGTGTTCGCGCCATCGCGCGTGAGCAGGGTTGCTCAATGTTCAAAATTCTTGAAAATGCAGATAAGTTCGTTGCCCTTTCAAAAAGCGCGGACAAGCTTATGGAATTTGCAAATCTTATCAATTACCTGACCTCACTTGTAAGCGAGGTTTCGCTTGAAACACTCATCAATCAGGTAATGGACAGATCCGGCTACCGTCAAATGCTCATCGCTGCAGGCGAGGTTGAGCGAGACCGCCTTGAAAACCTTGAGGAATTTTTGACGGGTGCTATCGAATATGAAAACAATTACGTTGACGATGGCTCGTATACGAGCGCGCTTGAGGGATTTATGGAAGAAACCGCCCTCGTTGCCGACGTTGACCGCTACGATGAAAGCGCGGACGCGGTAGTTCTTATGACCGCGCACAGCGCAAAGGGTCTTGAATTCCCTTACGTTTTCCTCCCCGGTATGGAGGAGGGTATGTTCCCCTCTATGCAGTCCATAACTGCCACAAGTGCCGAGGTCGAGGAGGAGCGCCGTCTTGCCTACGTTGCAATCACGCGCGCTAAAAAGGAGCTTTTCATCGTTCACGCAAACCAAAGAATGCTCTACGGCAGAACGCAGTTCAATCCCGAATCGCGCTTTTTAAAGGAAATTCCCGAGCATCTTATCGCAAAGGAAAAATCGCCCTACGATAAACCGAAAAAGCCGATTTATTCTTATTCCGATGAAAAACCCCATTACGATACGCTTTCTATCAACGCAATTCCCAAAAAGCCAACTCCCACCACTGCAAAGGAAACCTTTGAAGCGGGTGACAGAGTGTTCCACGCAACCTTTGGCGAGGGAGAAATCATAAGCGTAAAACGTATGGGCGCCGACTGGCTCTATGAAGTAATCTTCGATAAGGTCGGCACTAAAAAGCTGATGGCAACTTATGCAAAATTAAAGAAAATATGATAAAACAAAAGCCCGACATCAAGTCGGGCTTTTTCCATTTGTTAATAAATTTTGATTTATATAGGAGTTAGTTAAGTTAAGACCGCTCAAGCCGCTTGGGCTTCCGCTTTTGAAAAAGCGGAGCAAAACAATCGCATAGGTTAGTTCTGATTTGACGTAAATTTTCAATAATTTGCGAGCAAATTATTGGTTCAACCAACAAAACACTCTTACGAAAACGAGTTTTCAACGAGTATTTTATTGTTTGAACTACGAACATCAAACCCAAAGGTTTGATGTTCTAAAATTTACTTTGTTTTAACGTAGGCATAAGCACACATAACGAGTCTATGTGCAGTGTAGCAAGGCGCG
>JAGBYG010000121.1 GCA_017628875.1 Clostridia bacterium | reverse complement strand
GGTAAGAGAAGAATGGTACGAAAGACTATCAAAGCTATCGGATGGCCGCGACTGCATTAAGGATATCGGCGCAGAGGGAGAACAAGGTGAGCCGGTAGTTGCGGTTGATAATTGTCCTTCTATTCAGTTTGCTGATGGTTACTGCATTGTAGACATAGGTATTGGCGAAAGACCGGGGGCTCAGGGAGAAGATGGTGTAGGGCCTCGCAATGACGGGGAAACGGATAAGGTTATAGCCAAGCACAAGCAGAAAACCTGTGAACATGAATGGGTTGTAAATTACTCTGCATCTACAGATGCCGTGGCTATTCTCAAGTGTAAGAAATGCGGAAAGAAAACGCTGAGACAAAACGAGGTGATGAGATGACATTTCTACAGAAAATAGAGGCAGAGAAAAAGGCTCTTGTAGAGAATGCTCTTGATGTGGGATTTCAAAAAGCTTGCGATTTTATCTCTATGGCTCTTAATGCTCCCGAAGTTATGGGAAAGGGCGTTATGAGCGGAGAGAGAATAGATAAGATTATTAGCTACGCCATAGATAAAGTAAACGAATATCACGAGGCCTACTCACCGAGTAAATATGTTGAGGCTGATGTTTGGCAGGCAAGACTTGATGAACATCAGAAAAGGATATTCAAAGACAAGTTTGTCCCATTCGAGAAGAGATATCCGGGACTTAGGAGAAACAAGTATTGATTAAGCTTACGATACCGGGGACGCTGCCGGGACTAAACGAATATACAAGAGCCAACCGAGCAGATCCAAGAGCCGGAAACAAGATGAAGCAGAAGGCTCAGGAGATGATCGAATGGAACATTGTGTCTCAGCTGAAAGGAAAGCTTAAGCCGCCCATTAAGATAAGCTACCTTTGGATAGAACAGGCGAAGAGAAGAGACCTTGACAACATAGCTTTTGCACAGAAGTTTGTGCAGGATGCTCTTGTTAAGCTTGGCTCAATACCCGATGACGGATGGGGATACATTCAAGGCTTTACCCACGACTTTGCGGTGGATAGAAAAAACCCGAGAGTCGAAATTACTATCTACGAAAAAGGAGAATGGTAAATGCTATATAACATGAGAGGCTGCAGACCTGATTGCCCCGACAGAAAGCCGGGATGCCAAACGGAAGCCTGTCCCGAATACGCAAAGATGCGAGCGAGAATTGAGGCGGTGAAGGCCGGTAGACTTGCTGAAAAAAACACTATGACAAAAAGAAGCGAAGTAAAAATTTACAATACGACTAACAAACTGAAGAGATATAGGTAAAGGGATAGAGAAAAGGCTTATCAGATTGCTATCATTTATGCAGCACCGTGAAAGGTGGGGTTAGATGAAAGCGATTAAGATAAGCCTTCCTTCGTTTGAAAGGATCGAAATTATTCCTCTTGCCGATCTCCACTTGGGAGATATTCACTCAGACTTCCTGAGAATAAAGGCGACACTTAAATACATAGAGGAGACACCAAACGCATACTGCATATTAAACGGCGACCTTATGGATTGCGCCATACAATCTTCTATCGGCGACACATACGGAGCTAACCTGCAGCCGATGGAGCAGCTGAAGCAGTGCGTTCATATATTTGAGCCCATTAAGGATAAGATACTTTGTGTTACACCCGGTAACCACGAGCACAGAATATACAAGACAGACGGACTCGACATTACAGAGCTCATGTGCCATCAGTTAGGGATAGTAGATAAATACTCCCCCACTACCGCATTGCTGTTTATTAGGTTCGGCAGTGAGCAGATACACAAGAGGCCCATGTGCTATACGGCATATGTTACACACGGTACAGGCGGTGGACGAAGAGAGGGCGGCAAGATAAACAGACTTGCTGACCTTGCAAACATTGTGGATGCGGATATATACATTCATTCCCACACTCATTTACCGGCTGTATTTAAGCTGAACTTCTTCAGACCCAACATGGGAAACTCCTCTGTAGCGGAAGTGACAAAGCTTTTTGTAAACACGGCTTCCACGTTAGGCTATGGCGGATATGGAGATGCTCAGGGATATAAACCTGCTACTAAAGACAATCCGACTATATATTTGTCTAATCATAAAAAGAAGATGACAGCAGAACTATAGATGTTTCCTTCTTACCTCCTTTTTTCAATATTTTTTCCTGCAGAGAGAGTCTCACTTCGGTGGGGCTCTTTCTGCTTGTGTGGCGGGATAGAAAACGGAGTCGCTTCTTTATTACCATAGACGGAGAGCCGCGAAGGAGGACTTACTATGGCCGTTGATTGGCTGAAACTTAAAACAGAATACATTACCACAGACACAAGCTATCGAAAGCTCTCTGCCAAATATGGCGTTACAGCTCAGGCTATTTATAACAAAGGCAAAGCTGAGGAGTGGGTAAAGCAGCGCGAGCAGTACTTAGACAAAGCTTTTGTGAAAAGTATGGCGAAGGAAGAGTCGAAAGCTGTAGACCGCTACACAAGGCTCACAAGCGTTGCTGACAAGCTTTTAAGCAAGATAGAGATAGCTGTGGACGCTTTAGACGAAGAGGCTGCATTGAAGCTTCTAAGTTCTACCACGCTAAGGTCGTTATCAGGTGCGCTTAAGGATATCAAAGAGATACAGAGTCTCAAGGGAGATAGGGATCTCAAGGAACAGGATGCGAGAATACGCAAGCTTGAGCGTGAGGCAGAGGGAGAAACAGAGGACAGAGAAATCAAGATTGTCTTCTCTTCTGATATGGAGAGGTGGAGCGAATAATGGAGCTTCAGATTTCTATGCCCAGCGAGAGACAGAAACTGTTTCTTGAAGCGGGTACAAAACACATCGGTTTCGGAGGAGCCCGTGGAGGCGGAAAGAGCTGGGCTGTTCAGACTAAGGCAAAGCTGATGGCTTTTAAGTATCCGGGAATAAAGCAGCTCATAGTGAGACGAAGCTACCCGGAGCTTATCAACAACCATATTAACCAATTGAGAAAAGAGCTTGTGGGGATAGCAAAGTACAACGACAAGGATAAGGTTTTGAAGTTCCCCAATGGTTCTACCATCAATTTCATGTACTGCGCTAAGGATGCGGACCTTGACAGGCTGCAGGGTGTACAGTACGACATCATCTTTTTGGATGAGGCCACTCAGCTCAGCGAGTTTCAGATGAAGACCATCACGGCCTGCCTTAGAGGTGTTAACGACTTTCCAAAGAGAGTTTATTACACCTGCAACCCCGGAGGGCAGGGACACGGATACATAAAGAGACTATTCATAGACAAGCAATATGAAGAGGGCGAACACAAGGAAGACTACACCTTTATACAGAGCCTTGTTACGGATAACAAAGCACTGATGAAGGCGCAGCCTGACTACATAAAACAGCTTGAGGCACTTCCGCCGAAGCTGAAAGAGGCTTGGCTCTATGGCAGGTGGGATGTTTACGAGGGTCAGTTCTTTGAAGACTTTATAGAGAATCCCTCTGCGGAGGCAATAGAAAAGACTGGCTTCACAGCGGAGGAGCTGAGAGCACAGCACAGATACTGCCATGTGATACCACCCATAGATTTATCAAAGGGCGAGGCGCGAGGCTGGACCATCTGCAGGAGCTTCGACTTCGGTTATAACAAGCCTTTCTCTGTGGGATGGTGGGCTGTTGACTATGACGGCACTATCTACAGAATACTTGAGCTTTACGGATGCACAAGCACGCCCAACGAGGGCGTTAAATGGACTCCCGACAAGCAGGCCGAAGAAGTGGCAAGGACCGAAAGAGAACATCCGTGGCTGAAGGGTAAAGAGATTATAGGCGTAGCCGACCCCTCTATATGGGATGCAAGTCGTGGCGAAAGCGTGGCGGACACATTTATGAAGAGGGGAGTTTACTTCACGCCCGGTGATAACCAACGCATACCGGGATGGATGCAGATACATTATCGGCTGCAGATGGACGAAGAGGGGTACAGCAGAATGTACGTCTTTGATAACTGCAAGGCGTTCAGACGGACTATTCCTCTGCTCATATATGACGAGCACAAGGTTGAGGACCTCGACACAAGCTTAGAAGACCATTGCGCTGACGAGGTCAGATATTTCTGTATGTCGAGACCTATTAAACCTATCAAAACAGAAGAGAAGCGGAAGCCGATGTACGACCCGCTTAATCAGTTCAAACCGATATAGGGGGAATTTATATGGAGAATACACAGCTGCCTATCGTACAGAAGATAGGCAAACAGCAGCTTTTGGAGTTCAACAAGGTTCTTCAGAAGTACAAAAGCGGCAAGAAAAAGCTCGAAGACAGAGTTGTTTCTGCCGAAGAATGGTGGAAGCTGAGAAACGATCAGCGAGAGAGAAACGAATTTAACGTTAATAACGCCCTTGATTACAAGGCTAAATCGGGATGGCTGCACAACGTTATCGTTTCCAAACACGCGGACGGTATGGAGGCTTATCCCGAAGCCACGCTTCTTCCCCGTGAAGAGGGAGACAAGGGCGAGGCAAGAATGCTCACAAGCATTATTCCCTGCATTTTAGAGCAGAACGATTACGAAGAGACATACTCCAACGCTTTATGGGCAAAGCTCAAGAGCGGCACAAGCGTTCAGAAAGTAATGTGGGACAAGAGTAAGCTCAACGGCTTGGGCGATATCAGCATTACAAATGTAAACATTCTGAATCTGTTTTGGGAGCCGGGTATCAGCGATATTCAGGACTCTGCTTTTGTTTTCCACACAGAGCTTGCCGACAAGGAAGTTTTAAAGAGAATTTATCCCCAGCTTGAGGGCAAACTCACCGGCAAGAGCTTTACTGCCACTAAGTTCCTCTACGACGATACCGTAGACACAGAGAACAAGGCGACGGTAATTGAGGTTTACTATCACTCTTACGCTCAGGACGGCAGAAAGGTCCTGCAGTATTGCAAGTACGTTGACGATATTGTGCTTTACGCAACAGAGAACGACACCGAAGTTCCCACAAGAAATGTTCTGATGCGTGATGAGATGAACAATCCTGTTTATGTGGATGGCGAGCCCATGATGGCACAGCAGCAGGTTGGCGAGGCCGCAGCGGTTAAAGGCCTTTACGACCACGGCATGTATCCCTTTGTATTTGACAGCCTTTTCCCTGTTGAAGGATATCCTAACTGCGGATATGGCTTTGTGGATCTCTGCAAAAGTCCTCAGACCACTATTGACCTTTTAAATACTGCCTTTGTGAAGAATGCTATGGCAGGTGCTACACCGAGATACTTCTCAAGAGCTGACGGCGGTATCAACGAGGCTGATTTCCTCGACCTGACTAAGCCTCTTATTAAGTCTAACGGCAATCTTGGCGAGGACTCTCTCAAGCAGGTTGATTTCAGAGCACTCGACGGCGTTTATGTTTCCGTTATGGAAAACACCGTGCAGGAGCTGAGAGAGACAAGCGGCAACACAGAGTCTGCTTCCGGCGTATCCTCAAGCGGTGTAACTGCAGCAAGCGCAATTGCCGCACTTCAGGAGGCTGCGGGTAAGGGTTCGAGAGACTCTACCAAAGCAAGCTACAGAGCATTTACTAAAGTTGTGAATATGTGCGTTGAGCTGATTAGACAGTTCTACGACAATCCCCGTAAGTTCAGAATTGCGGGTCAGTATGGCGTTGATCAGTTTGTGACCTATTCAAATGCAGGCATTCTTCCTCAGCATCAGGGCTTTGATTTCGGTATGGATATGGGATATAGACTCCCCGTATTCGACATCAAGATTTCTGCACAGAAAAAGAATGTATACACAAAGGTAAGTCAGAACGAGCTGGCTCTTCAGCTTTATCAGCTTGGCTTCTTCAATCCGCAGATGGCAGATCAGGCTCTTGCTTGTCTTGACATTATGGACTTTGATGACAGAGATACTCTGAGTCAGAAGATTGCACAGAACGGCACAATGCAGCAGCAGCTTGTTTTATATCAGCAGATGGCACTCACCCTTGCACAGAAGTATGAACCCGAAATGGCAGAGGGACTTGCTCAGAGCATTCTTCAGGGCGCGGGACAGCCCCTACCTAACATGGGTGGAGAGGTTGAGCTTGAGCAGAACGGCGAGCACGCAAGAGTGAGAAACGCAAGAGAACAGAGTCAGGAAGCAAGTCAGCCTGACGAAGGAAAGGTAGTAAACACCGATGATTAACGTTACATACGACAGAATGCATCATTCCCTTAAGGTTGAAGGTCACGCAGGGGCAGGGCTTAAAGGCTCTGACCCCATTTGCGCGGCTGCAACCATTCTCGCATACACATTTGCACAGAGCTGTATCGATGCTGTGGAGTTTAAATGCGCCAAGCCTAAGAGCCTCTTAACAAGATTCGAGGACGGATACGCAGAAATCAGCGTTGAGCCTCATAAGAAGTATAACGAGATGGTTATGAGCATTCTCGACAGCATCGTGAACGGCTTTGTATTGCTTGCAAAAGGCTACAAAGAAAATCTTACTCTCACCGTAAAGTAGAGGGATAGAAAAAGCGCACGCAGATTTTATAACATAAGCGCATAAGGACTCGCCGCCCATAGCGGCAGAACAAACATGGAGGCAACCAATGAGTTATCTCATAAAACTTCACAATCTCCAGCTTTTTGCTGACGGCGGCGCAGCCGGAGGCGAAGGCGGCGGAGAAGGTGGAGCGGGCGTAAATCCTGTCGACGCCGGACAGGCTCGTTTAGCAGAATTGGGCGTTCCGCAGAACAAGATTAGAAAGAACCGGGCGTATGCCGTACCTGAAGTTAAAGTTCCCGAACAGCGCATTCAGGAAGCCGAGACAGATGAGAAAGCAGAGCAGGCCGCCGCTGCCGAAGAAACAGCCCCCGAAGCACCTGTACCGAACCGCATGTCTTGGGAAGAGATCATGGCCGACCCTGAGTACAAGAAGGAAATGTCCAAAATGATGAGGGCAAGAGTGAAAGACAGCCAAGCAGCGCAGGACAAGCTCGACAAGCTAACACCCGCACTTGAGCTTTTAAGCCAGCATCTTGGTATGGACATTACCGATGTGGATAACTTCGATATGCAGAAGTTTACCGAAGCTGTCGCTAACGGCACTCGCTTTTACGAAAAGAAAGCTGATGAGATGGGCGTGAGCGAAGAGATGGCAAGGCACATCGATACTCTCGAAAGACAGCAGGCACAGCGAGAAATAATGGACAGAAAGACGGCTGAAGAACAGAAAATGCAGGAGCATTTCATGAAACTTCAGCAGCAGGGCGAAGAGCTCAAAAAGACTTTCCCCTCTTTCGATTTACAGACCGAACTTCAGAATCCCACATTTATGAGGATGACAGGTCCGGGCGTAAATCTTTCCGTCGCAGATGCCTATTATGCTGTGCACAGAGAAGAAATTCAGAAAGCCACTATGCAGGCCGCGGCACAGACCGTATCTGAGAAGCTCTCCAATTCGATACAGGCAGGTAAGACTCGCCCCGTAGAAAACGGCGCACAGTCTCAGCCGGCTTCGATGTCAACATTCGATTATAGAAACATGACACGCGAACAGCGAGAGGCTTTTAAAAAGCAAATTACACAAGCCGCTGCTCGCGGGGAGAAGATCTATCCCGGCAGATAAGGGCTTAAGACTTCTCCCGATATACGAAAGGAGAAGCAATTATGGATTTTATCAACCTTCAGCTTTTTGCTGACGCTGGCACTCTTGTAAATGCCACTACCAATTACGTTAACGCATACACCGGCGAAGCCGAATCTCACACCAACCTTGACACCACTCTCAAAGCTTTTTACGACACCGAGCTGCTTGAGAACGCTCGCGCTGAGATGTTCTACGCTCAGTTTGGTAAGAAGCAGCCCCTGCCCGCAAGACACAAGGGCCTTGTAGAGTGGAGAAAGTGGAACACCTTCGCTCGCGCTACCAAGCTTGAAGAAGGCGTTATTCCCACTGGTCAGAAAATCGGTCAGACCGCTCTGTACGGCAACATCGATCAGTACGGTACTTACGCTACCATCTCCGATGTTCTCGAACTGAGAGCATACGACCCCGTTATTCTTGGCGCAACTGAGGAAATGGGTGCTTCTGCTGCAGAGACTCAGGAAGTTCTTATCCGTGACGCTCTGCTCGTTAACACCAACGTTCTCTACTGCGACAACATTACCATTGCTACCGGCGCATCCGCTGGCACTCCCACTGAGCCCGGTCAGATGGAAGCAAGCGCAACTGTTATGAGTCTTCTCACTCCCGATATGGTTGCTAAGGCTGCTACCAAGATGAAGAAGGACAGAGTTCCCACCATCAACGGCAAGTACGTTGCTGTTGTTCATCCCTCTGTAGCTTACGACCTTCGTAAGTCTGACGGCTGGATGGAAGCTCACAAGTACGCAGCTCCCGGCGAAATCTTCAACGGCGAGATCGGCGAACTTCACGGCGTAAGATTCATCGAAGATACCTTCGCTCCTGTACTTGACGGCGAGTACGCAAACAAGGCAGGTACTGTTACTTACGCTACCTACTTCTTCGGCAAGGATGCTTTCGGCATCATCGATCCCGAAGGCGGCGCACTGCAGATGATCGTCAAGAACAAGGGCGAAATCGGCGGTCCTCTTGAGCAGTTCAGCACTGTTGGCTACAAGTTCGAGACCAACGGCGCAACCATTCTCTATCCTGAGAGACTTCTCAGAGTTATGTCCGCTTCTTCCTTCTCCGGCACTGACGAAGCTAACTAACTGATTTTACAGGTGGGGGAGCTAAACGCTCCCTCACCCAACCCTTAAGGAGGAAATTATGGCTACAGCCAAAACTGAAAACAAACCCGCTGAAAGAGTGGAATTATACGTTCCGAGAACAGGCAACAGAGACGAGACCGATGCTTTCGTATCTATTAACGGCGTGAACTATCTCTTACCGAGAGGCAAGACTCACATGGTGCCCAAAGCTGTCTATGATGAGTTTATGCGCTCAGAAAAAGCAAAAGAGAGATATATGGAAACTGTTGCAAGCAGACTTAGTAAGGAATAATCGGCGGGGAGGCTTGCGCCTCCCTGTTTTTTATAAAGGGGGATACCTTATGACAATTAGAGAAGCAATAGAAGAAATTGACATTCTGAGAAAAGGCAATCAGATACCCGAAAATATGAAAATGAGATGGCTGAGCATGCTCGACACAAGAGCTTACAATGAGATTTTTTCACAGCATGTGCCCATACCCGAGAGATTTTGCGGCTATGACATTGCTACAAGCTGGGATCAGGAACTGCTCATCCCGTTTCCTTATGACGAGGTATACGGACTTTATCTCTGCATGAAGATTGACGAGGCGGAAAAAGAGAGCCTTCACTACAACATTTCCGCAGAAAAGTTCAACAGAGCATATCAGGCATTTATGGACAGATACAACAAGACTCATATGCCCGTTTACGGCGGCGCGAGATTCCACTTCTAAGGAGGGGTGAGCTATGGAATATCCGAACACGATATATAGCCAGCCCTCCCGTCTTTTTACCGACACCTTTTACGGCAGAAACCACAACGTAAGAATCAGCGACGGCGAGTGGTACGAAACAGAAAACCTCTCTTCCGATAATTTTCCTCTGCTGAGTCAGAGGCAGAAGAGAGGCTTTATTAACACCGCGTGGAACGACCTGCAGGGGATTATCTTCAAAGATGCACTTATCTATGTTGACGGCAATTACGTTTACATGAACGGCGCGAAGATTGAAGGTCCTGTTCTGAGCACCAACGAGAGTATGCAGCCCAAGAAGCTTATCGGTATGGGCGCATATCTGCTTATATGGCCTGACAAGGTGTTCATCAACACAGCAGACATTACCGAGTGGGGCTATATCGATCAGATTAACAGAGTGGCTGCAGGGCAGAAAGTGGAGCTTAGTCTCTGCAAGGTAGACGGCACAGCTTACGAAGTGACTAATAACACCGCAAGCATCACCGCTCCCGAAAACCCCACCAACGGTCAGCTGTGGATTGATACATCCGCAGAGACTCACGCCCTTAAGCAGTGGAGTGAAACCACGGGTATGTGGGTAAGCGTAGCGACAGTGTATGTCAAGATATCTGCGCCCGGTATTGGCGACGGACTTAAGAAGTATGACGGCGTTAACATCAAGGGCCTGAAGACAAGCGACGAGAGCCTTTCTAAGCAGGTCGAGAAGCTCAACGGCTCTCATGTCCTTTATGAGGTGGGCAACGGCTTTGTGGTCGTCGTGGGCCTTTTGGACAAGGTTGTGAGCTTCACCACACAGAGCGCGGAAGAAGTGAGTATCGAAAGAAAAGCTCCTGACATGGAGTTTATCACAGAGTCAAATAACAGACTTTGGGGCTGTCACTACGGCATTAACTCTGAGGGTAAGACAGTAAACGAGATTTACTGCTGCGCTTTAGGCGACTTCAAGAACTGGACAAGATATCTCGGCGTATCAAGCGACAGCTTTGCAGCTTCTGTAGGTACTGACGGCAGATGGACGGGCGCGGCAACATATATGGGATATCCCATCTTCTTCAAAGAGAACTGCCTGCACAAAGTGTACATCAGCACGACAGGCGCACATCAGATTGTGGAAACACAATGTAGGGGTGTCCAAAAAGGTTCTGATAAGTCTCTGAAGGTAGTGGGTGAGAGACTTTATTACTTATCCAACACCGGCGTTATGAGATATGACGGCTCTCTTCCCGTTCCTGTTCACGAGACTTTCGGCAATGACAAGTTCAAAAACGGTGTAGGCGGCAGACTTTTAGACAAATACTACATCTCTATGGAATGCGATGGCGAATACAGCCTTTTTGTTTATGACACAGCAAAGGGCCTTTGGGTCAGAGAAGACGGCACAAAAGTTAAAGAGTTTGCAGAGAGCGGAGACAACCTCTACTTCATAGACGAAACCGACACTCTCAGAGAGATTATCGCAGACGAGGGTATGGCGGAAGGCGATGTGTATTGGGAAGCCGTTTCCGGCCTTATTGGTTACGAATACGCAGACAACAAATATGTGGGGAGAATCAACATCAGGGCGATACTTCCTCCCGGTTCTGATATGGATGTGTTTATGGAATACGACTCCGGCGAATGGGAGTTTGCGGGGCATTGGGATGGAGAAGGAATGTACAGCAAGGTATTCTCTATTCTGCCCACGAGATGCGATCACTACAGAATGAAGCTTTGCGGAACAGGCGAAGTGAAGATATTCTCTATCGCCAAAAACCTTGAGACAGGAAGTGATGTTTATTGAACCTGAATATTGCTTATCCTTCCATTTCTGAAGGGACTACTGAGGAGCGTTTAAACGAGCTGAGAAGCTACCTTTATCAGATGGTAGATACACTCAATGCTTGTGATACATCGGCTTATGCGGTGATGAGCGAGCTGAGTCAAGCGGTGAACGCGAGTGAGCTCCCCGAAGATGCGAAAAGACCCGAAACAGAGCTGAGACTTCAGGAGTATTCAGCTCTGAGATCCCTGATAATCAAGACTGCGGACTACGCTGTGCAGAACAGTGAGAGCTTTGGGCTCTCTCTGCAGGGAAACTATGTGGCGGTATCTGACTTTGGTGAATACTTTGAGAACGCCACGGTGGATATTGACGGCACGCCCTACGGCATTACTCAGCTTTATAACTACTCGGCAGGTATTGATGCGGCAAGCTCGGATTACAGAGTGAATCAGGAGAGCTACATCAAGACAGGGCTTTTGTATCACGACGGTGCTCTGCCGGTTTACGGCGTGGGCGTTGGCAACATATACGGAGATTTCTCCGTGTATGAAGAAACGGAAGACACAGAAATCAACAACGCCAAGACCTATTACACAAAAAACGGCAGTAATTATGTGGAAGTAAGCGAGCCGACCAAGGAAGACTTAACCACATATTTTGAGAGAGTTTTAAGCCGACAGGGGGCTCAGCTTTATTCCACATTTACTGCGGATGAGATGGCCTTTTGGAGCGGAAGCACAAAGCTTGCGTACATGAACACGGGTGCTGTGTATTTCCCCAACGCTCACTTAACAGGCGGTTCTATTCAGATAGGCGGCACAGATGCAAACCCGACCTTCAGCGTAAACAGTTCCGGCTATATGAAAGCCACAAGCGGCAAGATAGCTAACTGGAATATTGGCACGGATAATCTGTATACCGATGGCGCGACATTTTCGGGCACAACGGGAATGTACTTTGGCTCAAGCGGCTTAAGAATAGGCAAGAACTTCAAAGTAGACTCTGATGGCAAAATGACCGCAACAAGCGGCTCGTTTTCAGGAAGCTTGAACGCGGCAACCGGCACGTTTGCGGGCAGCTTGAGCGCGGCAAAAGGAACGTTTGCGGGCGAACTTAGTGCAGCAACGGGCTCCTTTGCAGGAACACTTAGCGCGGGCGTGAGTATCAATTCCCCAAACATAACGGGCGGCACTTTAAGCGGTATCACTATTTCGGGTAACGATGTAATTGTAAAGGGCCATCTTCTTATTTATAACGGCTACTCTTATTTAGGCAATATAGGCTATGGCACGAGTGGTACTTCCTCTGGTCCGGGTCTATTTACAAATTATAGCTCAGTTGTTGCCACCGACAATGGACCTTCTATGAAATATCTCGGTGGCGGCGAAGTGACAGCTTATTATAGCGGTGCGCTTATTAAGTATGGCGATTATAGTAGCGTAACTTGTGGCGCATCAGGCACACATCTTGTAGGCGATAGCATAACTGCAAACGGATCACCTGTAGCAACCAACTCCGATAGAAACGTAAAACACGAAATAAGTTATGACCTTGATGAATATGAGGAAATTTATAACGGGCTTTTACCTGCTGTCTTTAAGTATAACTTTGGCAAATCTGACCGAAAGCACACAGGATTTATAGCGCAGGATGTTAAGGCGTCTGTAGAGAACACTGGTCACACAACGCAGGATCTTGCAGCTTACGTTGAGTTTGACGAGCCAATGGGGATTTACGGCGAATGCGGCCTTAGATATGAGGAATTTATCGCGCTTAACACTTGGCAGATACAGAAACTTAAGAGAAGAGTGGAAGCTCTTGAAAAGATGATTGGAGGCTAACAATGGAAAAACCCGCAAGCGTAGCAATTTTAGAGTTTAAAAACAGTTTCGATAAGCTTCTTAGAGAGAGCGGGCTTCCTCCCGTTATCCTTGAACCTATCGTTACTGCGTATTCAAACGCCATCGGAAGAATGGCTGCAGAACAGACGGCAGCAGAGCTCAAAGAATATTCCGAGGCTCTTAAAGAAAAGGAGGAATGAGTATGGCTACATACACTTCTCAGTACGATAAGAAATACCTAAACGAAGAGGACTATAACCTTGTCCAGCAGTACAAGCAGGACTACGCAAACGCCACTACTCCCGAAGAGAGACAGCAGGCCCACGCCAATGCTGAAGCGGTGAGAGACAAATACAAATACTCCGGCGGCGGTGACGGCAGTGAGTATATCGGAAACAGCGGACTTAACATCAGCCCCGACACCGATCAGGCTCTCAACAAATACGGAACTTACACTCCCTCCGCATCTGTAAATGCTGCACAGAATTATCTGAGTCAGGTACAGAGCAGCAAGCCCGGCGGCTATGTGAGCAAGTGGGAAGGTCAGATTACAGATATCTACAACAAGATTGTGAACAGAGACAAGTTCTCTTACGACCTTAACTCAGATATGCTCTATCAGCAGTATAAAGACCAGTATTCCGCGCTTGGCGAAATGGCAATGCTTGACACTATGGGTCAGGCTGCAGGTCTTACCGGCGGTTACGCAAACACTTACGCACAGAACGCAGGTCAGCAGGCTTATCAGAACTACTTGAGACAGCTTAACGATGTTGTTCCTGAGCTTTACGGTATGGCAAGAGATCAGTACAATCAGGAGACTCAGGACCTCTACAATCAGTTCAGCATGACTCAGACCCTTGAAGATACCGACTACGGCAGATACAGAGACACCGTAAGCGATTATCAGTGGGAGCTCGGCTTTGCTGCGGATCAGTACAACGCTGAGAGAAATTACGACTTCGGCGTATACGAGAGTAATAGAAATTACGCAATGAACATTGCTAATATGGAGAGCGAACAGGCGAGCGAAAACAGAAGCTACGCTTATGATACTGCAATGACTATGCTCAAGAGCGGCGTTATGCCCTCTGCAGATATGCTGAGTCAGGCAGGTATCAGCGATGCAGATGCATACAGCATTGCTCAGGCAGCGTTAAGCAAAGGCAATGGTGGTGGCGGCGGCAGCGAACCGACTGGTATTGAGGCAGATATAAAAGATATGGCTCAGTATGGGCTTGATGCTCTGTCAGGTTATGTGTGGGAACTTTACAACGAAGGGGCAATAACTGCGACACAGCGAAGACAGTGGTACGAAAAATACTCTAAAGATCTGTCCTAACAAGGAGGAACGCTGATGGCAAAAAAACATACAACGGTTGACGAATTTTTAAAAAGCCGAGGCATAGAGAAAAAAACGGGCTCTTCTTGGACTTCGCCCGAAGAGTTTCTAAGAAAAAAGCAAAGCGAAGATGAGTATAAAAGATACAAAGAAAAAGCTGCTGTATACGAGAAGAACAGAGAAGCTTTTCAGACCGAGTTCAAAAGAAGAGAAGCACAGCCTTCAAATGAGCTGAGAAGCTCTACTTATGTCGGTCTTAAGCACGGCCCGAATCAGGTGCTTATAAACAACACTGTTAAGAAGCAGCAGGAAGCTGAAAAGAAAACAGCCGCTGAGGACAAAATCTTCAGCGGTTACTCCCTTGACAGGCAGAAAAGCACTATTGAAAATCTTCAGAAGCAGCTCGATTACGCAAAAGACTATGACGCTAAGAAGAAAAAGGGCGTTACAAGTGAAAAAGGAACGCTTAAAAGAGACGAGACCGGCAGAGCGGTTACCGAGAGCGGCGTAGACGGCGACTATATTGCAGATCTCGAAGCGAAAATCAAAAGATATTCTGACCTTTACTACGCCAACAAAAACGAGACTCAGCTTTCTCAGATGGAAAAACTCCCCGAACAGAAAGCGCAGTATGAGGCAGCTTCTCAGACAGATGCAGACAACGAAGTTATTAAGCGTGTGCTCGACAAGGTAAACACCGGCAATTTTGAGTGGGACGAAGATTACGAGTATGTTGCCGAAAAGTTCGGCATTACCACTGACAACAAGAGTATGGAGCAGTACAGAGACGAGCTCATGGCTGTCCTTGACGAGGGCAAACAGTTTGTAAGCGATACTGCTACTGAGCTCGAAAAGCTCGACTTTGACTACGAGGGTCTTGAAAACTACAAGGCAATGCTTAAGGCTCAAGAAGAGTACGACGCTCAGGTTGAGAGAGCACGGCAGAACTACGAAGATAGACCCTTCCTTACGAACCTGCAGACCGTGGCAAATGCACCCGGTATGGCGGTTGAGGCAATTGCAAAAGGCATTAAGAGCATCGGTCACAACGATCCTGCGGATTTTGAAAACTACAGACCGATGAACAAATACAACATGCCTGTTACCACTTATGTTCAGGCTGTCAGACAGGCAACAGACGAGGACATCGACAGCGAAGTTCTGAGCTTCCTCTACAACACCGGCATGAGCGTAGCTGATAGTACAGTTCTCGCTCTCACTTTTGGTCCTGCGGCTACTGTAGCAATGGGCGGTGCTTCCGCTGCAAGCTATATGCAGGAAGCTGTGGACAGAGGTCTGAGCAACAAGCAGATACTGACAGGCGCAATTGCAACAGGCGCAGCCGAAGCATTGGCTGAGTATGCACCCATTAACAAGCTGTTAAACGGTGCTATGAATGCAGCGACTGTTAAGGAACTCTTAAAAGCTATTGGTGTTCAGGCGGCTACCGAAGGCATTGAAGAAATGCTGACGGAAGGGGCAAACATTCTCTCCGACGCTATCATTACAGGCAGAAACTCTAAAAACGCACAGCTCGTTAAGCAGTATATGGCTGACGGCATGACCAAAGAAGAAGCCAAGAAAAAGGTATTTTGGGACAACGTCAAGAATGTTTTACTTGCAGGTCTCGGCGGTGCGCTGAGTGGTGGCGTAAGTGCAGCGGGTCTTGGTGGTGCGAATGTTATTGGAGAGAAGATGAGTCAGCGAAATATGCCGAAGTTCGACGCACAGACTCAGACACTTTTAGAGAACGCATATGAGACTTACGCATCTTCTACAAGTGAGCCGATTGCTTTTGAGAATTACGCAAAAGAGTTTGAAATTGCATATGAATACGGCAAGGGCGAAGTTGGCAAAGAGTATGTGATGCAGAAACGTCACACTCCACATATGAGCGACGCTCAGTTAGAGAACGCTTATGACGCAGGTGTTATTGCAAGACTCAAAGAACAGGGCAAGAATAACGTTGAATCAGAAGACGCTCAGAGTTATAACATGGAGGAAAATAATGGAGAAAAAGTTCATTTACGCGAAGTCAGCAACGGGCTTGATGGTGAGAATACCGGCGGACAGATACGACAGCTGGAAGAAAGCGCAGGACGAAATCAGAGCGGGCTCGAGAAAAGCAGACCCGCAGACAGCGAAACAGCTTCGCTCACTTATAGCGAAAAAGTAAGCGAAGCCTCTCTCGGTATCGAAGGTGGTTCTAAAAACGCACACATTCGCATTGTTAAGAGCGGCGAAACTAAAGCTATTAAAAATGCGAAGGCTCAAGCGAAATCCAGAGGACTTGAGCTTGTGCTGTTTGCCGGAGACAATCTTCAGATATCTCAAAAGGGCGAAGACGGCAAAACTTATGACATAAACGCCAGAGCTTTTATTGTTGGCAACAAAGTTTATGCACGAGTAGACCATCCTGATTTTACTTCCGAACAGCTTGTTAAGCATGAAATCGGTCACGATATGATTGACAAGGGAGAAATTAACCCCAATGTTGTTCGAGAGAGAATCGACAAGGAGTTTACCAAAGCCCGCGCTGACGCTATTGTGGACAAATACATCGAAGCTTACGAAGGGTCAGGCATGAGTCCTGAAGAGATTTGGACGGAGCTCATCTGCGACAGCCTTGCGGACATGAACGTATTTTCTAAAACTGACTACGAGCAGAGCGAAAAAGTTTTGCAGCCCGCAATTAAGGAAGCAATCGGCAAGACTAAAGCTGAAAGTACAAGAGGACCGCCTGCAAACAGCAAAACAAGCGTAGAAGTTCTACCTGATGGAAAAAAATATGTCCGCGCAGACCGACAGGTAATTTTCGGAAACGACCCTGACAGCTGGAGCGAACAGCTTGAAACCTATATAAACAACAAAATACGCAAAGGCGAAAACGTAACGCTTATCGCCGTTGACGGAGATCTGCTAACACTTACCGAAGATACCGCCGGAAAAATATCTTCGCCCTATAAAGATGGTGGCCGCATAAGCGACGGAGACTTTGAGCGCAAAGTTAGTGCCGGTGCACATATAGACGAGTTGGCGATGGTCTCTACAAGAGGCAAAAAAGATGTTAAAGATGTAGAAGCAAGACACGGAGAAACCGCTAAAGATGGTTGGAATTATCGCACGGCATTCTTTTTGGATTTCGACGGTACATATTATCGATGCACTATTTCTGTAAGTAAAGGGAAAAATGGGAATGCAGTATATAATATCGGCGAAATGAAAAAAAGAAGCTTTCCCACTGTGCAAAAAGCACTTAGCGGCTCTTCCGCCAACGGCGGCGCTCAGCGTGGTAAAACTTCTTCTGAGGTCAAAATAGCACATAATGGAAGTTCTGTCAAGGGCAAGGCAAGTCGAGAGATAGATCTTCACAAAGAGCGCGAAGGCCTTTTAGAAGAAATTCAAGATAAGCGCAAAGAGCAGCAGAGACTATCCGCAGAAAGATACGACATCGAAAACTCTGACGAATACAAAGAGCTCTTTGATAGAGTATCTAAGGAACCGTCCCCTGATTCAATCAAAGAGTATAGCGATTGGGTGAACAAAAACGGTTTAACAGCAATAATCGAAAAGTCAAAAACTTTATCTACTGAACTTAACGAGCTTCATAAACGTTATAACGAACTCTATAACAAGATAAGAGATGACGAAGAAAAAGAGGCTATTGCTAAAAGCGGTTTAGACGAAGCGGACTACTTCAGAAAACAGGCGGTTAAAGAATTTGGATATACTCCGTATTTTTACGATGCAGGGTACTTGCTTCCTAATGGCAAACTTTTAAACTTCAGTGGCGAAAAAGGTAAGCACTATGGAATGCGTGGAGAAGACCACAGAGGAATCGGTGTTATCTATGCAAATACGCAGGGGACAGCGGCCTTAATTCGTTTTATGAATGACGGCAACATCCGCGTTATGGCTGAGACTCCCGGTTTAGACATTTTTGCAAAAGCCGAGCCTACTTCTGAGCAGTATTCCACAATCAGAAAGTTTATCAACGAGTATGCAAAAGAAGGTTTCTTTAGCATTGACTTTTCCGACGAAAACGGAAGAAGTGTTGGTTCATTAACTTATGAAAACAGTATAAACGCCACACGTATTGTTAATGACGTAAAGCACTATTACTCGACAGGTGAGCTTCGTGGACAGTCTCTCGTTTCTCAGTTCCACTTCTCCCGTGAACTTACAACCGACAGCGACGGCGAAAAGTTGAGCAAGGGACAGCAGGAGTATTTCAAAGATTCAAAAGAGCGCGACAACAAAGGCTATCTCCGCGTGATGTACAGAGGCGGAAACGAGGACTTTACCGTGTTCGACCGCAGAAAGTCTAAATACTCCAATCTGTATGGAAGAGGATTCTACTTCACAAACAGCAAGAATCACGCCGAACAGTACGGAAAAGCAAAGGCTTTTTATCTCAACATTACGAACCCTGTCTCTACAAGCGAAACTACCATTACAAGGGCGCAGATGCGTAAGTTCTTAAAGGCTGTGGCAGGAAACGAAGACGACTACAGTTTTGAAAACTACGGATATGAAGCAACAGTAGATGGTGTGCTGCGCGATGTGTATAGCGGCAAAAGCGACTTCGCTATGCTTTATGACGTTGCTCAGACAGCTATCGGAGATATGGTTGAGGCTGTTGAGCTTTTCAACAAGGTTAACAGCACTAACTATGACGGCTTCATTTTAGACACAGAGACCGTTATTTTTAACTCTGAGCAGGCAAAGAACGTAGATAACAAAAATCCTACAAGCAATCCTGATATCAGATTCTCTCGCGAAATTCCGGGAATTGAAAAGCTTCGCAAAGAACACGAAAGAAAAAGAACGGACTCGACAGTATTGAGTAACGCAGTAAATGCACTTGATATGTCCGTGTTCAACGCAAGCGAAAAGGCTGTTCTCGATCGCTTTACTGAACGCTTAAAGAAAATCAGAGAAACGGAAGAAGCTATCGCTAAATACCGCGAGCAGGGTGACAACATCAGCGTTGAAGACAGAAACAGAATGCACAACGCTGAAGCCCGCACCGTTAAGATGTACTCCGAACTTTATGAGTCTCTTGACAAAAAGGGCGTTAAGGCTGTTGCGAGTAAAGCCACCGAGCTTCTCGTTCAGAAGTACGGCTCTATTGAACCCGGCGAAAAGCCCTTCAGAGAGGTTTCCGTTCCTGCGAGAACAAACAAGGGCAACAAGGTTTCTCAGACCGTTAGAACCGCTATGGAGGCAGAAGCTACTTCCGACGAAATGGTTGAAAGACTCACCGAAGAAGTGGTGAAAGGCGGCTTCAGCTATATTCCCATTACTGATGCTGAGTCTAAGAAGTATGCTGACGATACCATCAAGAGAAAGGGCTGGAATGATGCTCTTCTCGATTGGGCAGCCGATGTGAACAAGAACCAGCTTGGCAAGAACAATGTGGCTCTTGGCTTCCAGCTTTACAACAACGCTCTGAACGCAGGCGATACCGAAACAGCGGTACGCATTCTGACCGATCTTGCCGCAAGAGTAAGAGAGGGCGCACAGATGGTACAGGCTGTAAGAATGCTCAAGAAGCTTTCTCCCGAATATCAGCTTTACGGCATTCAGAGAAGCATTCAGACGCTGCAGGATAGCCTCAACGAGAGATATGGAGACAAAGCTCCGCAGCTCGAAATGGATAGTCAGCTTGTTAAGAACTACGAACAGGCAGAGACCGAAGAGGCAAGAACTGCTGCTCAGGAAGCTATCTACAGACATGTTGCTGCACAGATTCCCCACACCTTTATGGATAAGTGGAACTCTTGGAGATATCTTGCAATGCTGTTCAATCCGAGAACCCATGTCAGAAACATTCTCGGTAACGCAATGTTTGCTCCCGTCAGAGGTGCAAAGAACGCAACGGCTGCACTCATCGAAAAGCTCATTCCGCAGGAGCAGCGAACAAAGGCCATCGCAAGCGGCTCTAAACTTTATAAGGCGGCTTTTGAAGATTATAAGATCGTTGCGGATCAGATTACCGGCGCAGGCAAGTACAATGATGCTATAGGCGAAATCGAAAGAATGAAACCCGCATTCGGCTCTTCCAAGATTGCAAAGCCTTTCAACTGGCTTGCTAATGCAAATAGCTTCGCACTCGAGGCGGAAGACATGTGGTTCAGCAGACCTGCTTACGCTTCTGCGCTTGCCGGATATCTCAAAGCAAGAAACATTACAGATATGTCCACAATGCAGCAGAGCGAGCTGGATAAGGCGAGAGCATATGCTATCAAGGAAGCACAGAAAGCAACATACAGAGACTTCAACGACTTCTCCAATTTTATTTCCGCTATTGGCAGAAAGAGCAAGGCGAAGAACAAGGTGGTCGCCGCTGCACAGACCGTTGCAGAAGGCGTTCTGCCCTTCAGAAGAACACCTGCGAACATTTTAGTTCGTGGTATAGAGTATTCTCCTGTAGGACTTGCAAAGGGCATTGTTCAGGCCGCACGCGGCGTGAAGAAGGGTACAGCCACAGCAGCAGAAGCAATCGACTCTATTGCATCGGGCCTCGTTGGATCTGCTCTCTTAGGACTTGGTATTTTCCTCGTTAAGCAGGGTGTTCTCTCTGCAGGTGAGGACAAGGACAAGAAGCAGCAGGAATTTGACGAGCTGATGGGCGGACAGAACTATGCGCTGACCGTCGGTGACAAGAACTTCACTATTGATTGGCTTGCCCCCGAAGCTCTCCCCATGTTCGTGGGTGCGGAGATTGCAAACGTGCTTATCGAAAACGACGGCGAGTTTAACCTTGCTGCAGTTTTAGAGGGCGTGAGCAGAATTAGCGAACCCATGCTCGAAATGAGTATGCTTTCAAGTCTTCAGGATGTCATCGAAAATGTAAGCTATTCTGACGGCAAGTTGATGGGTATTCTCGTTAATGCCTTTACAAGTTACCTCTCTCAGGGACTTCCTACTCTTGCAGGACAGATTGAAAGAGTTACTGAAACCGAGCGAGAGACAACTTGGGTCGATAGAAACAAGACTCAGATTGAGAGAGACATTCAGTATTTACTCGGCAAGAGCGCAAACAAGACTCCGGGCGAATATCAGCAGATACCTTACATCGATGCATGGGGCAGAAGAGAAAGCACCGGCACTGTGCTTGCGAGAGTGTTCAACAATATGCTCAATCCGGCTTATGTATCCGAAGATGTTTCCACTCCTACAGACAATGAGCTGCAGAGACTTTATGACCTTGGTTTTGACGAAGTGTTCCCCAGCAGCGTAAGTCAGAGCGATAAAATCGACGGCGAGTATCTCAGCGCGGACGAGTATGTCAAGTATGCCGAGACAAGAGGCAAGAGACAGAGAGAGCTCATCGAGGATATCACCTCTGCCGATTGGTACGACAAACTTGATGACACGGAGAAATCTGAGGTTATCAAAAAGGCTTATGACTATGCTGCAGAGACGGCGAAGAGAGATGTCAAGGAAACTCACGAAGTTCCCAAATGGGCGCAGGAGGTTGAGAAGACTTCCGACAAGGCTGAAAGCATTAAGAACTACGCACTCAACCTTGCAAGCGAGGAAATGTCCTCTACTGCTATCACCAAGTATTACGAGGAGATAGAATCCACAGGCATAGAGTTTGATGTCTACAAAGATTACTATGTAAGGAAAAAGGAAGCCAAAGGCACAGATGCTGATGGCGACGGCAAGACAGACAGCGGCTCTAAAAAGGAAGCGGTCATGGATATCATAAATTCTCTGAATATTTCGAGAGATCAGAAAGATGTCCTTTACCTGCTTGACTACTCGGAAAGCACTATAGACGACGCTCCGTGGCATTAAGACAAGGGCGCAGGGATAGAAAACATCCCTGCGCTTTTGCTATGCTCGCACTATAAATGAAAGGGGGAGCTATATATGGCTGAAATTCCAAGAGCTAAGATGTCTCCGAGAATTGAGAACGGTATCGTTTACTGGTACGAGGGAGACACTTTTGAATTAAATCTCGCAATAGATCTGAGAGATCAGGACGGCGGTATCGTTGAACCGACAGACGAAACTGCTTTTGAAATTATTATCCGCAACGAGCGCAAAGAGGATGTTTATTCCGAAAAGCATTACGCTGCTGCAGGCGTTACATTTGCTTGTGACGAGGAAGTTACTAAGCTCTTTAAAAAGGGTAAATACAGATACGATGTAAACTACTACGGCGAATACAAAACAAGTATTGCCGAAGACAACATTATGATTGTGGAATGAGGTGGAGCTAATGGACATTAAACTTACTCCTCAGATTACTCCTGATATTGGTGAAAGATTGTCTCCTCAGATTACTGCTACGCTGCAGGGCTATATCGGCAGAGGGGCAAGTGGCTTTGAGATAAACGGAGATGGCAACCTTATCGTAACAATGACCGACGGTCAGAAGATTGACTTGGGCAGAGTTAAGGGCGATCAGGGCGCAACGATTACAAGCATCGAACAGACGTCTCAAAGCGGAGAATATACAACCTACACTATCACCTTATCTGACGGACAGACCTTTGACTTTGAAGTTAAGGCGGCTGTAGGTCCTGAAGGTCCGCAGGGCCAGCCGGGTCGTGATGGCAAAGACGGTACAAGCGTGACCCATTCTTGGAGCGGCACACGACTTACCGTCACTTCGGCAAGCGGCACATCTTCCGCAGACCTTGTAGGTCCTGCAGGCAAGGACGGTCAGGACGGCGCAGCGGGTAAGGATGGTTATACACCTGTAAAGGGCAAAGACTATTTCGACGGTGCTGCGGGCAAGGATGGCGTTGGAATTCAGAGTGTAGTTCAGACTCAGACCGGCACTACAGACGGCGGCACAAACATTATTACCGTAACAAAAACCGACGGCACTAAAAGCACGTTTACAGTTAAGAACGGCAGCCGAGGCAGCGATGGTAGCGACGGCAAGGACGGCAGTGACGGCGTAGGAATTCAGAGCGTAGTTCAGACTCAGACGAGCAACGCTGACGGCGGCAGTAACGTTATTACTGTGACCAAGACAGATAACACTAAGAGTACATTCACTGTAAAAAACGGCAGCCGAGGCAGCGACGGTGAAGACGGCAAAGACGGCAGCGACGGCGTGGGCATTCAGAGCGTTACACAGACCGTTACCTCCACAGAGGACGGCGGCTCTAATGTAATTACCGTCACCAAAACTGACGGCGGCACAAGCACCTTTACTGTTAAAAACGGCAGCAAGGGCAGCACCGGTCCGGCAGGCAACGACGGTCAGGACGGCGTGAGCGTAACCCACAAATGGGACGGCACAAAGCTGACAATAAGTTCCGCAAGCGGCACTTCTTCCGCTGACCTTAAAGGTGACACCGGATCAGGCTTTAAAGTTCTTGACTATTACGCTTCTCTCTCTGCTTTACAGAGCGCAGTTCCAAACCCCTCCGAGGGCGACGCATACGGCGTTGGCGCGGCAGAACCCTACGACATTTACATTTACGGTAAGACAAGCGGCTGGGTAAACAACGGCCCGCTTCAGGGCGCAAAAGGCGACACAGGCCCTGCTGGACAGGACGGCATTAGCGTTACCCACAGTTGGAGCGGAACAACACTTAACATTACGTCTGCGAGCGGAACATCTTCAGCTAACCTTGTCGGTCCTGCGGGTAAAGACGGAGCTGCGGGTAAAGACGGCGAAGACGGCGTAGGCGTTCAGAGCGTGGTTCAGACTACTACAAGCGCAGAAGACGGCGGCACAAACGTTATCACCGTAACCAAAACTGACGGAACAACAAGCACATTCTCCGTAAAGAATGGCAGCCGAGGAAGTCAGGGACAGAAAGGCGATACCGGCGGTCAGGGTGTTCCGGGCAACGACGGCGTGGGCATTAAGAGTGTTGTGCAGACCACAACAAGCAATTCTGACGGTGGCGAAAACGTAATCACCGTAACTAAAACAGACAACACCACAAGCACCTTTAAAGTAAAGAACGGCAGTAGGGGTAGCACGGGTGAAACCGGCCCGAAAGGTGACGACGGCGTAAGTGCAAGGCACAGCTGGAACGGCAGCGTTCTTTCTGTTACATCTGCAAGTGGCACATCTTCTGCTGATTTGAGAGGCCCTGCTGGGCAGGACGGTGATACAGGCCCTGCCGGTAATGACGGTGTAGGTATCAAGAGCGTCACACAGACCACGACAAGCTCTGCTGATGGTGGCGAAAACGTAATCACCGTCACTAAAACCGATAACACTACAAGTACATTCAAGGTTAAAAACGGCAGCAAAGGTAGCGACGGTGCTGCAGGCAAAGACGGTACTTCCGTAACCCATTCTTGGAACGGTACTACTCTTTCTGTTACATCAGCAAGTGGTACAACATCTGCTGATCTTAGAGGCCCTGCCGGTCAGGATGGCGGTACAGGCCCTGCGGGTAAAGACGGCAAAGACGGTACATCCGTAACACATTCTTGGAGTGGTACAACACTTAATGTCACATCAGCAAGCGGTACAAGCTCTGCAAATCTAAAGGGCGACAAGGGCGATACAGGCTCAAGCGGCTCTGACGGTGTAGGCATCAAGAGCGTTACACAGACCACCACTTCCAATGCAGACGGCGGTAGCAATGTTATCACAGTTACAAAGACCGATAATACTACAAGTACATTCACGGTAAAGAACGGCAGTAAGGGTAGTGACGGCGCAACAGGTCCTGCTGGTCCTGCGGGTAGCTGGACACAGTATACAGGAACGCTCTCCTCTACAAGTTGGGCAGACTCAAGCGGCTATAAATCTCAGACCATTACTATTAGCGGTCTGAAAGCGAGTTACGATGTAAGCCCCGACTTCGATGTTGTCCTCAGCGGCACAGATGCGGCGGCAGATGCAGAACTCATAGCTGCGTTTGGTTTAATCTCCGTAGCGACTACAGGAGCAAACAGTCTTACAGCGAAATGCGTGGGAGATGCGCCGAGTATAAACATTCCCATTATCGTTAGGGTACAGGAGTGATGGTATGAAATGTAGATTACCGATGAGAATTGGCGGCGGTAGTAGCGGTGGTGTTAACTATGTCGAATGGATAAAAGGTGACGGCAGCTCTTATTTTGATACAGGATTTAAGCCTAACCAAAATACAAGAGTGGTTATGAAAGCAAAACATCCCTCAACCACAACAGAATTTTTCCTATTCGGTGCGAGAAACGGTTACCTTAACAGCGCGTTTGACTTGCGTATTCGCAACAATAGCGCGGCGTGGTTGGCTGAGTATGCAAATAAAACTGCTTCCCTCACCGCAGACTATACGCAAATGCAGACGGTTGACTTTAACAAAAACGTGTTAAAGGTTGGTTCTGTATCAACATCTTTTACAGCGGCAACTTTTCAATGTAACTACAATCTTTATTTGTTTGCACTTAACAATGTAGGCGGCGCGGCAAACATCGCTCCAAACTTGTCTGTTGAGCAATGCCAAATTTACGATAACGGCACTCTTGTTAAAGACTATAGGGCGGCTGTAGACCCTGACGGCGTGGCTTGTTTCTATGAAGAAATAAGCAAGGCTTATGAATACGGTGCAGGAACATTTACGGCAGGAGCTTCGATAAGCGGCGGCGGTTCGGGTGGCGGTACAACGCCGAAAGAATATGCGGTTACGCTGTCGGGTACGTTTAGTAGCAGTTATGGCTATGTAACAATCAACGGCACAAAGTATACAACGGCAACAACTGTGAATGTGGCAGAGGGTACAGCGGTAAGCGTTTATGTTGCGGGTACTTACACCAATTATGATGGACTCGCTAATGTAACATTAAACGGCACAAAAGTGCAAAACGGCAAAGGAACATATAATCACACCGTTACAAGCAACTGCAAAATAACAATGTCTTATTCTCAAAGTTCCTACAAAGCCGCCATCACAACCGAATAGGAGGCACTATGAACTGTATATTTTTAAGACGAGGGTATGGGGCATCGGGAGACGGTGTTAATTATGTGGAGTATATCGAGAGTAGCGGAACGCAGTATATTGATACTGGAATTGGCTCTATACACACAATAACAATGGACATAGAGTTTACCACTATTACTGGTAACGAGGCTCTTATGGGTCAGAGTGCAAATGCAGGCTATTATTTCGGTATTAACGCAAGCGGCTATTTAGAAGACGGAAAATCAAGTGCATTCTCTTTTTTAGGTACTGAACGAAGAACTGTTTCTATTGTTGGTACGAGTAGCAATCAAACGGTTAGTGTAGCAAACGAAAGCAAAACAACAACAAGAAGCGCAAACCCCTCCGCAACATTTAAGTTATTGGGCGGCGTTTCAGGTTACCCGTGTCACGCAAAATTGTACTCTTGCCAGTTTAATGACGGAAATACACTAATTCGTGATTACAGACCTTGCCTCGACCCTGACGGCGTAGCTTGTTTGTATGACAAGGTAAATAAAGAGTATGTCTACAACGCAGGCACAGGCACATTTACAGCGGGCGCGTCTATAAGCGGCGGTGGTTCTGGCGGCGGCACAACAAATAAACACTCGCTGACATTTAGCGGTGACTTTGACGCTACCAACGCCTACCTTACTGTTAATGGAACGAAATACACATCCGCTGGGACTTTATCTCTTGAGCAAGGAACATCTATTAATGTTACTGCTACTATCATTCACCTTAATGGTAGTCGTATCACAAGTGGCAATCCAGTTACCTACACAATAGGAATTACTTCCGCTACAACGGTTAGTTTTGTATATAACACTACCTATGGCACTTATAATGCTTACATCACCACCGAATAGGAGGTACTTATGAAAATCAAAATAAACGACATCGAATACTTAAACATAAAACGCTTAAAAAGCGAAAAGACAATGACCTTTATTGGCGACAGCCTCAGAGGACTTGAGAGCGTGGACGGAGTAATCTCCGTCTACGCAGATAACGGCTTTCTTATGCAGGAAGTAGACCCGAACGCATACCTCCGCACGGTGCTGAATGTGAACAGCATACAGCTTACGAATGTGCCTGAAAACTACACTCCTGCACCGACTATCGAAGCGAGGGTAGCAAACCTTGAACAGACGGCAGATGCACTTTTGGGGGTGAGTGAATGATTGACCGAATTGAAAGAGCGAGACAGTTTAGAAAAAGCGGTGTAGCTTGGGCGAAAGATATTCCCGACAACGAAGCTTCAACCGTTCCCTCTCTCTACGAGGGTATGAAGTATGACGGCTCACTTATCAAAGCGGGCACTCGTATAAATTGGAATGACGCCGTAGTGAAAGCAGCTGTAGACCTTTGGGACAACGAAGAGAACAATCCCGATAACGCTCCCGACCTTTGGAAAGAGCTTCAGTACAAAAACGGCATCAGAATTATTCCCGAAGTTATCTCTGTGACCGAGGCTTTCAGCAAGGATGAAAAAGGCTGGTGGGGCGATGAAATCTACACCTCCAAAGTAGACAACAATGTATACACTCCCGAGCAGTACCCCGATAATTGGACTAAGGATGAAAGCGGGGTGTAGTCCATTGCACGCAGTAATAATCACGGTGGTACAGGTATGTTCTTATATAACCACAATATCCGCGGCTGTTATCTTACTTGTTAAACCCATCAGAAAAAAGGTTTTGGGAACGAAGAACGAAGAGGACGGAATGAAATGTCTTTTGCGTTCTGATATGATGAAAACTTACTACCACCACAGAGAAGAGAAAAAAATAAGACAGTTTGAATACGAGAACTTCATACTCGAATACAAGGCTTATAAGGCAAAAGGCGGCAATAGCTTTATTGACCATATAAAAGAGCAAGTAGACGAGTGGGAAGTAGTGTCTTAAGGAGGATAAAATGGACATTACACCTATTGTAAAAGCAATTATTACACTTCTTTGCGCTATCGTCACAGCGGTTATTGTTCCCTACATTAAGAGCAAGACCACAGCAACACAGCAGAAGAAAATCAACGAATGGATTAAAATTGCTGTAGCCGCCGCAGAGCAGATTTACAAAGGCGTCGGTAGAGGCGAAGAGAAGAAGGCTTATGTTTTGGCTTACCTTGCCGAACACGGTATTGAGCTTGACGAGGCAACTATTGACGCTATGATTGAGGCGGCTGTTTATGCACTTAATAACGGTCTGCTTATCACCACTGAGGAGGAGTCTAAATGACTCCCCTCGACTTTGCCCGTCAGGACATCGGCTACACCGAAACACCCGTAAACAAAACCAAGTATGGCGAGTGGTACGGATGGAATGGCGTAGCGTGGTGCGTACAGTGCGTTCAGTATTGGTTTGCTATGGCAGGACACGAGCTGCCTTTCAAAACAGCTTCTTCCTCTGCTTTGGCGAACTATTACAAAAACAACGAGCCTGACAAGGTAGTGAAAGACCCGAAGCCGAACGATATCGTATATTTTAATATCGGAAGCGGACATACTGCCATTATTGAAAAGGATAACGGCAATGGAACTGTTACCACTATAGAGGGAAACACTTCACCCGGCAATGGTGGAAGTCAGGACAACGGCGGCGGTGTTTATCGACGTATCAGAAGCAAAAGCTTAATTAAAACCCTTATGCGTCCTTTAGGAGATGACTACATGACAAGAGATGAAATCTTAGCTGAACTTGGTGACAAGTACATCGAGAGATTCTCCGACCTTCCCGAATGGGCAAAGGCAGATATGCGAGAACTTCTCGACAGCGGCATTATCAACGGCGGCACAGACAAGGTTATCGACAGTGAAGATATCAATATGTTCCTGTCAGATATCAAGACCGTTATTATCAACAAGAGAATGATGGCAAAATGAAGAAACTGAGCAAGATAAAATTTGCCAATGCTATTATCGTTTTCTGTGTAGCGGTAAGCATTATTATCACAGCGGCTATATTGTGGGAATACCACAGACTTGACACCGTTATTCCCGGAAACGTGTTAGCCGGACTATTAGGCTTTTGGGGCGGTGAACTTTTCATTATCGCTCTAAGGCAGATTTTCGGCAGCGATATTATGACCAAAGTCAAACCTACGGACGAAGAAAACTATCCTTAATAGCAACGGTCAAAACTTAACCTCCCCAAAACTTAACCCAAATAATTTTTGGGAGGTATTCAAGTGGACGAACGTACCAAAACTGTTCGACACCTTTTGAGACACGGCTCTCCTGTTAAGGCAAGAGCTATATTAGAACAAGTGGGACTTCCCGAAAGGGAACACCTGCTTGTTCTGATGCACGACATACAAGACAAGGATCTGTGCTTTGTCGCAGATACCATCGGTATATGTGAAAGACAAGCTAAGACTATACACAAAAGAGCGTTAATCAAAATAGCAGATACGATTTTATAATGCCCTTCAAGCTCCCTTTGTTTGCACAACAAGGGGAGCTTTTTGTTTTACCATTTACTCAGAAAGAGGTGGTTTTATGGCTTATCCAACAACTTTAAATTATCCCAACTATTTCAATTACCAGCAGCCCGTGTATCAGCCTCCACAGCCCTCTCAGAATGCACAGGGCCTATCTTTGACATCTCGTCTTGTGTCGAGTAGAGAAGAAGCAGGGGGCGTTCCTGCGGACTTTAGCGGCAATTTAATGGTGTTCCCCGACATTTCCCACAACAGAATATATGTAAAGCGGTGGAACTATCAGACAGGTGCGGCTGAGTTTATGGAGTTTGAACCTGTTAGCGAAAAGCGCGAGGTTATCGAATACGCAACTAAAGACGATATCAAGCGTTTAGAAGAAGAATTATCCAAACTAAAAGGAGTAAGCGACGATGATGAATAATCCTGCAATGCAGATGGTAGATATGTTGCGCAGAGGGAAAAATCCCCAGCAGATTTTATTTTCTTTAGCGCAGAACAATCCACAAGTAAGACAGATTATGCAGATGATGAATGGCAAGAGCCCCGCTGAGCTGAAGCGCATAGCTCAGAATGTAGCGGCAGAACGTGGAACAACTGTGGATGATGTAGCGAGACAGCTTGGCATAACCATACCGAGCGAAAGATAAATATTATCAGGAGCGTACGGCCTGACGATATAAAAAATTTAAAACGAAAGAAGGTTAAACAATGGGCGAAGACTCTTTAACTTTAGGTTATCTTATGGGACAGGACGGCAAAAACAATAACGGTGGTTTCGGTGACGGCTTTGGCGGCATTTGGGGTATTATCCTTGCGGCTATGGTGCTTGGTTACGGTGGCTACGGCGGCGGTCTTTTTGGCGGCGGCGGTGGCGGCGGACAGGCTCTTACCCGTGCCGAACTGTATGACGGCTTTGCAACTCAGAACATTGATAGCGCAGTAAGAGGCGTACAGCAGGGTATTTGTGACTCCACTTATGCGCTCAATAATGCCATTACCAGCGGCTTCTATGGTTTGCAGAGCCAGCTCGCAGATTGCTGCTGCACTACACAGAGAGCAGTAGACGGCGTTAACTTCAATATGGCAAAAGGCTTCTGCGATATTGGCAATGTAATCAATATGCAGACCCGCGACATTATTGACAATCAGAACGCCAACTATAGGGGTCTGATGGACTTCCTTGTAAACGAGAAGCTCGCAACCAAGGATGCTCGCATTGCAGAACTTAGCAATCAGCTTTCTCAGAGCCAGCAGAATGCTGTAATTCGTGCGGCTATTGATGCAAGCACTGCCGAAATTATCAGACGCACCGGCAACGATTGCCCCACTCCCGCTTATTGGGTATCTCCTCCTACTCCTGTAGCAGTTCCCTATAACAATGGCTGTGGCTGCGGCTGTGGCGCATAAATCCCCTAAAGGGTGAAACTTCGGGGCAGCTTTGGCTGCCCCTGATTTAAAGGAGGCTTTTTTATGGCTAAATATATTTGCAGATTATGTGACAGATTAGTTTTAAGCCAAGCTGTGACTTTTGCAGACGGTACATTAACCGTAAACCTTCCCGCTGGCAGCTATGCCAATGGCGAAAAATACTGCATTGTTATAGCTCAGGCAATACCGGCAGCAACTACTATTACCGCGCCTGTTGTAATCACTGTGGGTGACGGTACTGAAGAATATCCTTTGACTAATAAGTGCTGCGCTCAGGTGACAGCGTGCGCCCTTAGAACTCGCACAAGATATTCCACTGTGGTTTCCACTTCCGCAATCGGAGGCTCGTTCAAGCTGCTTGGAACTCCGTGCTGTGCTCCTAACAATGCGTTAGACGCTATTGACGGAACTACTCCCGCAGCAGGCGCATAAGGGGGGTGTCGGCGTGAACAATGTTGCAAGAATGGTTATGCTTGCTAAAGGCAAAGAGGACCGCGGAGACCGTTATGAAATGAACGATAGAGAAATGCGTAACGGCTATGACAACCGTTATGACATGAAACAGTATCGATACGAGCCCGAGGATCGATTTACTGACAGACGAGGCAAACCGCATTACGACAGCGGCAAGTATGCACCGAGAACTGCAAAGCAGTATAGAATGGAGAATACTTATCGTGGCGAATATGAGCCGATGTACGGCGAGTACGACGGCGGAAGAGACCCCCTCGAAAGAGAGAGGAAACACCGCCCTCCTTTCACTGACCCACTTGCAAGTCCGATGAACAAAATAGGCTTTGCTGTAGGTGGTGAGATGGAAAGATCCCACGAAATGCCTCACGATTATCCTGAAGAAATGGGATGGCGCGGCGGCACGATGGAAAAGGGCAAGGCCGGTGGAAGCTCTGTTATGCCTATTACAAAAGAAACTGCAACGCAGTGGGTGAGAGGCATGCAGAACGAGGACGGAACTATGGGCGCACACTGGAGTTATGAGCAGGTAAAACAGCTTATGGCTCAGAAGGGTATCGATTGCGATCCCGCCGAATTTTATGCTACTATAAATATGCTGTATTCCGATTACGGCAAGGTGGCGAAAAAATTAAATATCATTCATCCTGACTATTGGCTCGAAATGGCTAAAGCATTCTTAGAGGACAAAGACGGTCCTGAAGATAAGCTCGCAAGGTACTATAAGTACATAGTTCAGGCATAACAAAAGACCCTCCCCATTTCGGGGAGGGTCTTTGTTTTGTGTGTTTGCGCTCCCGATGATTGCAGCATCGAGAACGGCATTGAAAAGAATATCAGTTTTGAGCCTGAAAAAAATCTTTCCGAAACTAATTCTAACACATTATCCTAAGCGGGTGCGAAACGCTTTAGATATATTTATTATATCATCATATATGCGAAAGTCAAGTAAAATCTGTTAGTAATATGTTAGTAATTGAGTTGGAGTGCAATAAATTGTAATGTGAAAAAGTTATAAAAAATACCCAATTTCCTAAGAAATCGGGCATTTTTGGAGCTGCTGACCAGATTTGAACTGGTGACCTCATCCTTACCAAGGAAGAATTCAGTTTTTCAAGTAGCGAATATAATTGAAATATAAAGCGATTATGAAGGAATACAGCAACTTATAGCCACAAAAAGTTATTAAAATAAAATCGTGTTAGTAACGCGTTAGTTGTTACCAAATTTTTTGAGCTTCCGCGAGTATGCTATCTTTATTGATGTGGCTATAATTATCAACGGTAGTTGAGTATTTAGCGTGACCCAATAACTGTTGTAATACTTCGGGCTGAACTTTGTTTTTAACTGCTTGCGATGTAAATGTGTGGCGTGCTGAGTGCGGGGTTTTGCCCTCGATACTCAGCTTTTCCATTAGCTCATCAAAATCTCGTCCACGGAAGTTGTTGACATTTTTGTTGCCGCTATATCCATCGAGTAAGGTTTCCTTACTCGATTGAACAAAATATTTATAATACTCGCGTGCGACTTCGGGCACATAAATAATGCGGTTTTTGCCCGCCTCCGTCTTTATGCCGCCGATGAAATACTCATCAAAACAATTTGTTTTTTCGGCAGTAAACAACTCGGTAATTCTTGCGCCCGTGTAAATGAGCAATAATACAATTTGTGCCGTTTCGCTGTTGTCCGCTTTGAGTTTAGCAATGTCGGTGTCGGTAAAGATGTTTTTATCTTTTGTTTCTTCACCTTCAAGCGTAACAAAGGTTGCGTAGTTTTTTGTAGTTATATCTTCGCGCATAGCCCATTGAGACATTTGGCTAAACAACTGCTTCAGCTTTGAAGCGACAGATTTTGACTTACCCTGTTCTGCGAACCTATCAATGACACTTTGAAAATCGGGCGTTTTGATATTGCGAAACTTTTTATCGTAGAGCGCGGCGCTGTTTCTGTATGCAGAGCGGTAGCCCTCTATGCCTTTTTTTGTAAGCGTGCGATATTTTTCTTCGCTCCAAAGCTCATATATTTCGCTGAAAGTGTAGTTGTACTTCTCTGTGATTGAAGCCCCAGCGGAGCGCTCAAGCGCCTCAAATGCTTCAGCTTTTGTGGCATAGCTACCCAACAATTGTTTATTGCGCACAGCTACCCAAGGCTTGGAGCGATGCCCGGAGTTTTTATATACAGAGCCCGCACCGTTTGGGCGTTTGCTCTTTTTGCGCTCGGCTACAGTTTGCTTCCGTCCACAGTAAGGGCAATACTCGAAATCGTCAGATATTTCTTTTTTGCATTTGATGTTCTTGCAAATCATATTTACACCCTATTTGGTCAAAAGCCTTTCGATAATATCATCCTTTTTTTCGATGATTGCATCTTTCTTCTCTATAATCTCGTCTCTCTTCATTAAGGAGAGCGTGCGCTTTTCAAGCTCTGTTTTGAGAAAATCTATCTTCTTTTGATTTTCGCAGATTAAATCCACAATCTGTTTTTCGAGGCTCGCTATTTGTTTTTCATAATGCTGAATCTTCAGATCCGAAACAGGTGAAGATGTCTCTACGCTATTGAAATCGTAGCAAGGCATAGATCCGCAGAAATCATTGGAAAGAAAACCAAGAATAGCTTGCGCTGTTGTTACCTTTATTTCATCTAAATGACCGGCAAGGAAACGAGCTACAGTAGTCTCAGACACACCTGTCTCTTTGGCTATGTATTCGTTTGTCCAACCGAGATAATCTTTTCTGATACGCGCCCATTCGCCCATGCGCTTAATGTGCATAGAGAGAAAGTTTGCGCCGCCACAAGTCTTGCCAAAGTGGCCGCAAGTGATGCACTGGTTGTAAGGTTTTGAGTCTTTAGTCTCAGAAACGAGCTGCTTAATTTTACTTTTCAATGTCAGCCTCCGTAAATATATTATTCCCTTTAAAATAGATTTAATTTTGGATGTAATATATTGCGTCTACGGCAATATATGTTCCTATTGTTTAAATCCTTAAAGTATTGTACGCTGACATTGGGTTAAGTTTTGACCTTTTGTCAGCTCCCTGCAAAGGTAAACCGGGTTCAGCTTGGCGGCGCGGGCTCGGTTTACCGGGAATTAAGTTAGTTTATCTAGGTGGGTTACAAACAGAGCAGGCAGAGTAGCTTCCTTTAGCTTTGCTTAAAGATATAGCAATCTTACTCGAGTGCAAATATTGACATCCTGAGCGATGGTATTTCGAGCCCGTGTTTGTGACATATACGGTAACAGAAGTTTGCTGAGTAGCGGTGCTTGTTTTGTTTGTGGTAGTTTTGCTGGCAGAGGCTTGAGCCGCAGCTTTACGACCAGCGTCATAACCATTGCTATAACCGGCATTTTTCCCTGCAGAATATCCCGCGTTATATCCGTTGTTATAACCTTCAGCTTTTCCGCTCTCGTAACCTTCAGCTTTACCTTGAATGTACGCTTCGTTATCAACCGTTACTTTTAGTTCTTCAGTAGTATCGGCGCAACCATCATCGTAACCGTCTTGGTATCCTTCATGATATTCATCCGTCTCAATAAGGTGCTTGCCTCGCTCAACGCCGTCGTAATATCCTGCGTCATAGCCTTCCTCGTATTTCCACTCGCGAACTTCCTCAAGCTCAGACTCTAGTTCTTCTACTTTAGTAGAACCATCGGCGTAACCGTCGTTATAGCCGCTTTTGTAGTTGTCCTCGTATTCCGTGTATGTATAACATCCCGCGAAGGAAAAGCATATACACAGAGCTAAAATTAAAGAGATGATCCTCTTCATATTTCACCCTCCAATGTGAAGTTTCACTTCAAAACTTCGTATATTTACTCTCAAAACTTCCGAAACTTCCTATAAGTCCTTTTTATTGGACAATTAGAAAGATACTATTACCCCACAAGGGGTCGCTGCCTACCGTGCGGAGAACGGAGGCAAATATAATGAAAGGAAAAAAGCCGATGACGAGAGACCAAGCCGCGGAATATATTGCACGACTTAGTTATGAAGAAAAACTTAAGCTTTACGAGCTGCTAAAAGTCCTTGAACAAAAGCGTCAACTTGACGCATCTCGTCCGGCGTAAGAGAAGTAAGTAATTCAATAAGGCGTAAATCGAGTTCGTTCTCAGAAATGGGAACGGGCTCTTTTTTTGTTTCGTTTCCAGTTAAGTAGTCAACAGATACCCCAAAATAGTTTGCGACAGCTAGAAGATTTTTGCTGTCGATTTTTCGCCCATCAAGCCAGTTGGTAACAGTTGTTGTATGTACACCAATTTCTCTAGCTAACTTTGACCTGCTGGTATGCGTTTCACCCAACAAGACGAGCAGACTTTGTGCAATATTCATAAAAATCACCTGTCTAATTTGTTAGATATTTTATGTAAAACAGTCTTGCGTATTAGACAGTTATGTGCTACTATAATGCACGAGGGGTCTAACGGGCTAGATAGTTTCACAACCTTTGGCGAGGTATAACTACTCTAGCACAATAGACCGCTATTGTAAAGAGGAGGTTGATAAAAAAGTGAGTTTTGCCAAAAAATTGTGCGATTTGATGGAAAAAGAACACATCTCTTCGTACAAATTAGCAAAAGATATCGGCGTTCATGTGTCAACCGTTACCAATTGGAGAGAAGGCAAACCTATTACGGTAGACAAAATCGTATCTGTTGCAAAGCACTTCGATGTAACGGTGGACGAACTCCTTAAGGAGGACTAGCGATGCCCGAAAGAAAAATAGTTGGAACGCTTACAGTTGAGGAGTTTCAAAAGCTATTAAGAAGCTACGGTATTCCTTGCTCTTATTACAAAACAAGGCAAGCGATTATTAGTCGAGTGTTTCCGTTTGCATGGGCGTTAGGTGGTGGAAACGAAAATACTGAGTTTTTGATTTTCGAAAGAGACGCTATTAAATGGCTCGAAGAAAGGGTCACAGAGTGACCGAAAGAAAGAGGACGGCTTATGAGAACGATTACAAGCTACATTCCCACGAACAAGGAAAGCGCAGTGAGCCGAGAGATGCTCTGCCAGTGGACAGGGCTTCCCGACAGAAAAGTAAGAAAGCTCATTGAACTGGCAAGAAACGAAGGCGTGATGATACTTAGCTTCGGGCAAGGCTACTACATAAGCGAAGACATTGACGAGCTCGAAAGATACTATCGCCAAGAACACAGCAGAGCGATTCGTATTTTAGTCAGATTAAAGACAATCAGAAGGACTCTGAGAAAGGCAGGAAGACTATGAAAGCAAAGACAAAGAGAAATATCGCAGGAACGATAGCGGCGTTAGGTTTTATTTTCGCTCTCGGTACTGTGGGCGGTATGGAACATTTTGACGTGAGCTTTGGACTTGGCCTTTGCCGTGTAGCTATCGGACTTCTTGCTTTTTGGCTCGGAGGATGCAAGGCGGGGTGGTTTCGTTGGTAAGCGTTGATCTGATTAGAGAATGCATCATGCAGGGCTGCGACAATCACAACGAATATCGAGAAGATTGCGAGACCTGCGGCTTTTTCAGAAAAGAAGCAGAGAGAAGAAAGCAGTTGCCGTTTTGCGAGTATGAAGACGGCACAAGAGGAAAGATTATCAGGAGAAAGAACAATGGGAATTAACTACGAGCCTATTGAAAACACCTGCGGCTGCACACAATGCGCCGGAGACAAGATCATAGAATTTGACGGCAAGATGCTCTGCGAGGAATGCTTCCTCGATGAGATATGGGATTTAATCAAACACAGAGATGTTGAAATCCTTGCACAGCTCGTAGGCAGCGAATGTTATGAGGTGGAATGATGGAAAACTATTTCAGCACATTAAACAACATCAACGTAAACGGCAAGACCGAGAAAAAGAACGGACTTACATATCTGTCTTGGGCGTGGGCTTGGGGCGAAGTTAAGAAGCTTCATCCTGATGCAACATACACTATTTACGAAAATGCATCGGGCCTCTTTTATCACACAGACGGCTCTACTTGTTGGGTTAAAACAGGCGTTACCGTAAACGGCATTGAGCATATCGAGTATCTGCCGGTTATGGACTACAAGAACAAGAGCATTCCTGTAGACAAGGTAACAAGCTTCGATGTAAACAAAGCCATTCAGAGAAGCCTTACAAAAGCTGTGGCAAGACACGGCCTCGGCCTTTACATCTACGCAGGTGAAGACCTTCCCGAAGAGGAGAACACACCTGACAAGAAAGCAGAGAAGATTTTTGATGCTTGCGTAAGCGAACCCTCAACGATTGTTAAGCCTGTTGGTGATGGCATTCCGGGCAAGAGCTTAAAGTTCACTTGCGCTGATTGCGGCAAGACATTAGAGCCTATTCCCGACTCCAACGGCAAGCCTATTCCGATCAGAGCACACGCAGACAAGAGCGAGAAGATGTTCGGCAGAGTTCTTTGCCTTGATTGCATAAGGAAGATAAACAGTGAAAACGCCAATAGATGAAGTTAAGGGCGTAATCGTTGGTTATGACGAGAGGCGCGGAGAACTTCTTATCAGAGCAAAATACGATGACTACTTCACTCTCACCAAGAGAGGATACAAGACTTGCCAAGTTCAGTTAAATGACAGCCGCCAAATATCTGACAAGCAGCGCAAAGCCTGTTATGCGCTCATAAGAGCAATAGCAGACGAGACCGGCGAGGACAGAGGCTTGATGAAGGAATACATGAAGATAAAGTTCCTCGCTGATGATCTCGGCGAAACGGCTGACAGAATATTCAGTTTATCTAATGCGCCGATGAGCCTTGTATGTGCGTTTCAGAGGTTTCTCGTGCGAATGATACTCGAGTACGACATACCCTGTCCATTCCCCCTGCTTGATTTTGTAGACGATATTCAAGACTACATATACAGCTGCCTTGTGAACAAGAAATGCTGCATATGCGGAAAGAAAGCAGACCTTCACCACGCGGACCACGTTGGCATGGGAAGGGACAGAACGGAGATAGTACACGAGGGCATGAAGGTACAGCCGCTGTGCAGAGACCACCACACAGAGGCTCACACAATAGGTCAGAAGACATTCAACGAGAAATGGCATTTATCTGACGGCATAGAGGTAGATAAGACAATAGCGAGATTATACAGATTAAAGACAAAGGAGAAAAACAATGCTTAATAACTTAACCATTTCAGGAAGACTTACTGCAGATCCTGATGTAAGACGAACCCCCAACGGCGTATCCGTCACAAACTTTTCAATTGCGGTAGACAGAGATTTCGACAAGGAAAAGGCAGACTTCTTCAGATGCGTTTCTTGGCGAGGCACAGCAGATTTTATCGGCAAGTATTTCACTAAGGGCAGCAAGATTATTATTGCCGGTCATCTTGAAAACAGCGAATGGACCGACAAGGACGGCAACAAGAGAGTGACAACAGAGATTGTTGCAGACAAGGTTTACTTTGGCGACAGCAAGAAGAGCGAAGCGGCTCCCGGCGGTGCGTTCTACGACTTTAACGGTCCTGTAGAGCAGATGGAGACAGACGCAGACGAAAACGACTTACCGTTTTAAGGCGGTGAGGTAAATGGCACTTGAATACTTTAATGCCTATCACAGCTACTTAGAGTCGATAGAGCCTTTAAATGACGCAGAGAGAGGGCGGTTATTCACGGCACTGCTTGAATACAGCAGCACGGGCGTAACCCCGGACCTTCGCGGTAATGAAAGGTTTGTCTTCCCGACCATGAAGGGGCAGATAGATAGGGATGTAGCAAAATACGAGGCCAAATGCCACAAGAGCAGCCTTAATGCCAATAAAAGATGGGATGCAAACGGATGCGAACGCATAGCGAAAGATGCGAACGCATGCGATGGCATTCAAAAAGATGCCAACGATGCCAAGGAAAAGGAAAAGGCAAAGGAAAAGGCAAAGGATAAGGAAAAGGCAAAGGATAAGGAAAAGGCAAAGGAGAGTAATAATAAGCGTTTCACGCCACCCACGCTCGCTGAAATTGCCGATTATTGCCGAGAAAGGGGCAATGAGGTTGATCCCAAACGGTTCTTTGACTACTTCGAGGCTAACAATTGGGTCGACAGTAAAGGCCAAAAGGTGAAATCTTGGAAACAGAAGGTTATCTCATGGGAAGGCAGAAACGGAAACACTCCCAAACGAGGCAGAAACGATGCCTTACTTGAGAGCATTAAGAGGGATATGTATGACACAAGCAGATGTGAAGGGCTGTATATACCTGATGAGTCAGCTTTGGTCGAACTATAGGACACCGGGAACGGAAATGGAAATAAACGCACTGGTGAACACTTGGCTTAAGTTTTTCGGAAAAGCAAAAAGCGAAGATGTTACTCAGGCAATTATGGAAATTTCCGCCGAAGGTGGAGAGTTTGCACCGCAGCTTGGACAGATATATGCAAGGGTGAAGCAGCAAAAGCAGGGATTGATTGCCGGTAAGCAGAGAAGCGAAGAAGTTGCAAGATATTGCTTTTTGATTGCTGAAATGTGCAACGTTGATCCGCCTGCCGAAAACGCCGACAACGATGAGCTGATGATGTGGTTTCGAGACTTTAAGGCCAAAAATTAGAAAAAAGATTGCTGTCGGCAAACACGCCGCCGAATGCGACAGCGCAATATAGCGTAAGGAGGAATGTTATGCCGAGTGGTTCTTTTGTTCAGAGTGATGTTCAGTGTCCGTTTTATCGATACGATGACGGGCGCAGGAAGATTGTGTGCGAAGGGTTTACCAACAGGTGCGTTCTTGATATCCGCTGGAGATTTCACGTGGAGCAGGAGCTGCACTTACAGACCTTTTGCTGCAAGGCTTATGAAAAATGTGAGATTTACAGGATGGTAATGGAGTCGAAATACGATGACGACGATTGAGAGGAAACTTAAGCGCAAACAGAAGCTTGCGCGAGACATCCAACGGTTTATCCGCAAGACGGGCGCAAGTTGGACACAGATGTACAAGTTTTCGGGCGTTCCGTATCAGGCGATCAGAGATTATTACGATGTTCGCAAAGAGATAAACGAAGAGCAGTTTAAAAAGCTTCAGCATATGTTTGCACACGAAAAGGAGTTTATTGAGTTTATTACGCCGCCGGAGAAGTTTTGCGTAGATTGCGGCGTGTCTATCGGTACTCATCCGAACAGCTGCCGATGCGATGCTTGCAAAGAGAAGCACAGACTGGAGTATCAAGCACGATACCGCGAGCAGAAACGACAGGAAGCTGCGGCGAATACTCCTGAAAAGAAAGCGAAAGCGAGACAGACTAAAAAGGAAAAAATGATGTTCAAGGGAATGTCGGAGAATATGCGGAAGATAAGTGCTATAGAGGTTATAGGAAGACAGAATAATTCGGACTATGGCTTGTATTCTCCCGTAGTTGATGGAAGGACGGTAACGATATGAAAGAAAAAGGTTATCAGATTATAGCGGCGATGCTTCTGCTGCTTGTGTTTGCTGTTGTCGTGATAATTCTGAGCAGTAAAGCAGGCGCGGCGTATATAAGCCGAAGCTGGGACAGAAACGAAACACGCATTGAGGATATGAGCAGAGAGAGGGTATGGGAAGAAACACCGAGTAAATACAGCGGTATATCCATCTCTGAGGAAGAATACAAACTACTCGCAAAGATTGTTTATCTTGAGGCGAGAGGGGAGTGTGCGGAGGGACAGCAGGCGGTAGTTGAGGTTATCTTCAACAGAGTATTAGACCCACGCTTTCCCAATACTGTAGAGGGCGTTATATACGCGCCCGGTCAGTTTTGCACCGTGCCGATGTTAGATAGCGCATATCCGAATGAAATGCAGTATGCAGCCATAGAAGCATCAATAGACAGCGACGGTATTGTGGGCGACGCGATTTACTTTGCCACAAGACCGCTGACGAAGAACTGTGTGAGAGAGATAGGCTGTCACTATTTTTGCAAGTGAGCCGGAGAAGAAACGATGGTAGAAAACTTCAATATCAAAAAATTTGAACCGTTAAATGTGAGTAGTAAATTTGCTATTTGCGGTCTGCCGATTCGTGTAGACACATATAAAAGTTGCTCGTTTCAATGCCTTTATTGCTTTAGTAATTGCAGAAAAATATGCGAGTTCGACAAAGGGCTTCAGGTCGGTGACGTGGGGTCTGTTGAGCGGCGACTGCGAAAAATATTTGACAATGGCAACGTAAGCAAAAATAGTTTTTTGGATACGTTAATTTCGGACCGCATTACATGGCACTGTGGAGGAATGAGTGATCCGTTTCAACATGTTGAAGAGAGGCTTGGAATAACAAAACGGCTAATAGACGTTTGCAATCAGTATGGCGTAACGATTTTGTTTAGCACAAAATCAGACACGGTGTATGGGGCGAACATAAGGCCTGACATGCATGCGTTTCAGCTTTCTGTTAGCAACATTAGCGACAACAAAAACATAGAACCAAATGTGCCCGGCATAGAAAAAAGAATTAGTTTTTTTAAAGAACTAAAGAGAGAGGGATTCAAGGTTGGCATACGCATACAGCCGTGTATCCCAAACCTTAGCACATTGGAAATAGTTAAGGCCTTTGAGGGCGCGGATAATTTTACCTTAGAGGGGCTGAAGTTGGTGCCACAAAACAAAGAACATAAGGAGAAAGTCTTGGAGGCAACAAATTTATCGCAAGCGGACTTTACTCAGATGGGACTATTGAACCTTAAACCTGAAACACGAATTAAAATGTACCGTCCTTTTGTTGAGTATTTTGAAAAGCATGGGATAGATTACAGCTTGGCGGACAACGACATGCACCATATAGGCACGAACTACTGTTGCTGTGGTGATGCGTTAATAGCAAAATCGACAAGATTCAACAACACGGCGATGTGCAAAATTTATGGAAAAGAATATGCCAAAGAACAAATAGACGAGGAGCTGTTTAAAAGCGGAGTAAGAGACTGCAAGTGCAATCATTTGTTTACATCAAACAGACAAGAGGGGTGCGTTTCAGTGCAAGACTTTTATGATAAAAGATTTTACAGGGCGAATAGTCCGTTTAGCCCGGAGTTCTTGCTCGGCGATCATATTGACCCTGTGTGCGGAGCGGAAGGCGAGGAGGGGTGAGGGTGATTAAAAATCACCCCCGGCTATACGGTCTTGTTCTTCTCTTTCAAGGCGTTCTATATATGCCTCCTCTGCTTGAAACTGCAAGTATTTCAGAGCGGCAATGATGTTTGTAATGCCATTGAAGAGAACGGTATATTCATTCTGCATCTTATCACCTCCGAGGAGAGGATAGCACAAAGAAGGTGCAAAAAAGGTCGAAAGGGGACGACAAATGAAAAAATATAGAAAAAAGCCTGTGGAAATAGAGGCTGTTTTATTCACAAGAGACACCTTTTGTGAAGTGTTAGAATTCACAAACAATGCGGCGCACAGCTTTAGAGTTCCAATTGTCCCCGGCCTAAAGTGTACCTGTATTATCCCAACCTTAGAGGGCGAATACACGGCGATAGAGGGTGACTACATCATAAAAGGAGTTAAGGGCGAGTTTTACCCCTGCAAGCCCGACATTTTTGCAGAGACTTACGAGGAGGTATAAATGGAAAACTACTTAATGCTAAACGGCAAGAGAATAGACCTTACAGCGGAACAGATAGAAACGCTTGTGGGGAAGAAAGAGAAAGACCCTTTTGAGAGGGTGGAGGGCGAGACGTTTTTTTACATTGACGTTGACGGATGTGTTGAAGCTGATGAGGATTGTTTAACTTCGTTTGACAATGACTATTATGCTGCAGGCAACTATTGCACCGACAAAGAACTAATGGAGCAGAGAGCATTGCACGTTATTCTCAACCAGTTGCTGTGGAGATATTCAATGCAACACGGCGGGAGAGAAATTGATTGTCTGAACAACGAAATCCCCGCTTGGTATATAAGAAACGAGGTTGGCGTGTTATACGCCGCTGATTGGTGCGGCAATTGTGGTATTGGAGAAATTGCTTTCCGCAGTGAAGAAGCTGCCGATGCTGCCATAGAAAAAATAGTAAATCCCTTTATGGAAAAGCATCCTGAGTTTAGGTGGTGAGAGAATGAACGCTTACGAATATTTCATCAAAGAGAAATGGAAGTGTGCGCTGAACATAGCACACGCGCAGGAGCGAAACGCCAAAGCGGAAGAGATAGAAAACCTTGAAAGAAAGATGGGCTATTTTGACGAGGCGGTTGAAGCTCTGAAGAAGATGGAAGAAATGAAGGATGATTTGAGGTGAAGAGATGTTAAAGATTGAAAATACAGAAGTATTTGGATGGGAAGCGGCGATAAGAGGAATGAGAAACCCAATGAACAGTTGGGATAAAAGCGATAGCGGGTATTGCCCAAGATACGATAACGACCCGATTTATTATGGTTTTAAGGTTGGCGAAAATGACCTCAAACTTATGAAGAACCTTTCCAAAGCAGGAAACGACCACGGCAAGTTCCTAAGAATGATAAATGTTACCTTAGACATTACCGCTCCGCTTTATTGGTGGAAAGAGTTTGACACTTATAAAGTGGGTACTGTTGCAAATTCTTGTTCAACAATGCACAAGATACACGCAAAAAGATTTACCATTGAAGATTTTAGCTGTGAGCATCTTGAAGATTTCTTTTTAGATGGGTTAAAGAGGATTATTGAACTTCTTAATAGTGCAAGGCGTGGTTTTTTGGCGGCAAGTAAAGAAGAAAATCCCCTTGTTCCTGCAAAAGATTATTGGTGGCAGATGATACAGCTTCTTCCCTCTTCTTATAATCAGAAGCGAACTGTTCAGCTTAATTATCAAGTTCTAAAGACGATGTATTTTGCTCGTAGAAATCACAAGCTTGATGAATGGCATACTCTTTGTGATTGGATGGAAAAGCTCCCTTATTTCAAGGAGGTTTGTATAGATGCTGATAATAACGATTAGTGTGGATGCGCCCAGCGGAAAATCCGTCGGCATAAAAGAAGACTTGGCTATGTATGCCGAGAAGTTCGGAGACACAAGGGTGCTCGACATCAAGGAAGTTAAGACACCTTCAAGACAGATGGAGATGGGAAGATGAATGCTAAAGAATTTGAAAGACTGTTCAAAGAGCAGAACGAGAGAAGTGAAAAGGTTTTATGCGGCAAGGCAAAGGAATATGCCGCGGACGATGATAGGCTGCATAATTTCAAAGTAGCTGCAGCACTGCAGGGGAAAACTCCGAAACAGGCCCTTGCCGGTATGATGGCAAAGCACACTATCAGCGTTTACGATATGTGCTGGAGTGAAGAGATGTATACTCTTGCGCTGTGGGCAG
>JAGBYG010000120.1 GCA_017628875.1 Clostridia bacterium | reverse complement strand
ATTTGCGAGCAAATTATTGGTTCAACCAACAAAACACTCTTATGAAAACGAGTTTTCAACGAGTATTTTATTGTTTGGACTACGAACATCAAAGCTAAAGCTTCGATGTTCAAAAATTTACTTTGACTATGCGTAGCCGTTTTGATAGCAATATCCTTACGCTTTGTAGTAGCAAATCACAGATTTTCGAGGTAAGGAGAAAATCGTCTTGTGTTGTTTTGCTTTACAAAACAACACGATTTGCGCGAAATCTTGCGCAAAGCTGATTAAAAGTTTTGCGGAGCTTTTTCAAAAGCGACCCATTTTGTTTTTAACTAACTATTCGATAAATCCCAATTTATATATCCTCGAATCATAGTTAGCATATGCTAACTTGCTTTCAAAAAATAAAAGGTCTTTCCTTTTATTCTTCAACTGTGATGGCATCTGCCAAAGCATAGTCGATATTATATCTTGCGTCCTTGATGGATACCACACAACCGCCCCTGCGGTGAGAAACAACTGTTATCGCTTCTCCGCTATAGCAACCGAGTGAAAACAAAAACGCGTCAAGCTCCTCGTCATTGGTAACGATGCTTTTAATAATATATTCTCTGCCAAGCTCTGCATTTTTAAGTGTCATAAAGCATCGCTCCTTTCAAAAGTTATTTGAGTTAGCATATGCTAACCACAGCGTATTATATACCATCTTTTCCCTTTTGTCAAGAGTTTTTTTGCAAAAAATAGAGTTTTTTGTTTAATAAATTGGAATTTGAACAACAAAAAGCACCAAGTATACAACTCGGTGCTTAATTTATTAAAATTATTCAACTCCAACGATACGACGAGCAACATGAACACCGCTTGCAGATGCGTGTGAGAGCGAGTGAGTGATACCACTACCGTCACCGATAATATAAAGTCCCTTATGCTGACTTTCAAGATTTTCGTCAACGGAAACCTCCATATTATAGAACTTAACCTCAACACCGTAAAGAAGTGTATCATCATTTGCAGTACCGGGCGCAATCTTATCAAGCGCATAGATCATTTCAATGATACCGTCAAGAATTCTCTTAGGCAAAACGAGTGAAAGGTCACCGGGAGTTGCCGCAAGAGTAGGAGTAACCGTACTTTCCTCAATTCTCTTTACATTACTTCTTCTACCTCTAACAAGGTCGCCAAAGCGTTGAACGATAACACCACCGCCAAGCATATTTGAAAGGCGCGCGATATTTTCGCCGTATCCGTTTGAATCCTCAAAGGGAGATGTAAAATGCTTTGAAACAAGGAGCGCAAAGTTGGTATTCTCTGTTTGAAGTGCCTCGTCCTCATAAGAATGTCCGTTAACTGTAACGATACCGTTTGTATTTTCGTTAACAACGCTTCCTCTTGGATTCATGCAGAATGTACGCACATTGTCCTCAAACTTTTCAGTTCTATAAACGATTTTACTTTCGTAAAGCTCGTCAGTAAGGTGGGAGAAGACAGATGCAGGAAGCTCAACGCGAACACCAATGTCAACTCTGTTTGACTTCTTTTCAAGTCCAAGGTCACGGCAAACCTGTTCCATCCATTTAGAGCCGATTCGTCCAACGGATACTACGCACTTTTCACATTCAAATTCACCCTTTTTGGTGATCACTTTATATCCGCCGTCAATAATTTCAAGCTTTTGAACAGGGGTACTGAAATAGAAATCAACCTTATCCTTAAGCTCGTTATAAAGATTTCCTAGTACAACATAGTTTTTGTCAGTTCCAAGATGGCGAACTGATGCGTCAAGAAGGTTGAGCTTGTTCTGAAGGCAAAGCTTTTTGAACTTGGAATTGGCTGTGGAATAGAGCTTTGTTCCCTCTCCGCCATAAGCCATATTAATATCGTCAACGTAGTGCATAAGCTCGGTTGCACGTGCCTTGCCAATATATTCGTAAAGCGTGCCGCCGAAATTATTTGTGATATTATATTTTCCGTCTGAGAATGCACCTGCACCGCCAAATCCACTCATAATTGAGCAGGTTTTACATTTAATGCAGGATTTCACCTTTTTACCGTCAATGGGACAATGTCTTTTCTGAAGTGGATAACCTGCCTCAAATACAGCAATTTTAAGATCCTTATTCTGTTTAGCAAGCTCGTAAGCAGTAAATATACCTCCGGGACCCGCACCAACGATTATAACGTCGTATCTCATTATTTTTCTCCTTTAATCTATAAAAAATAGGGGATTTTTACACAAAAAAATGCCGCGTTTTTTGATGGACTAAAACCATTTCAATACGCGGTTTACGATTTTATTCCATATCATTATACTATAAAAGTATCCGCTTGTCAAGACCTAATTTTTATAAGTCACTTTCAAATTTTGATTTATCGGGGAGTTAGTTTGAAACAAGAAAGGGGAACTCCCTCCGTCTTTGCCTAAGGGCAAAGCCACCTCCCTCTGCGGAAGGAGGCTCTGTAAGATATTCCATCGCGTGTAACCGTGAAGTATGAT
>JAGBYG010000119.1 GCA_017628875.1 Clostridia bacterium | reverse complement strand
ATGCAAGAGGAAATTGATTTCGCGCGGCTCGTTGGTATGGAGGTGCGGATACTTGAGAATAGATGAACGCATCGACCGATACGATAATATCGAGCTTGCGGAAATGATAGACCGCTATGTAAGAGGCGAAAAGGCGAGGGCGATTTACAAGCGGAGGCTCATTGATCGCGTGAAGTTTGAGGCATTAGCCGAGGAATTTGACACATCTGTCCGAAACGTGCAAAATATCGTTTATCGGGCGCAAGAGCAATTATTCAAACACTTATAATATTACACAAAAGCCGAGGGCGTTGATGCTCTCGGTTTTTTGTTTGAAAAAATATCAAAAATTTTTCAAAAATGTATTGACATTTGTATAACTTTGTGGTATAATGTATATACAAAAACAAAAAGGAGGAGTCCGAAATTGAACAATAGGACACGGCAGACGGTATTTCGTCAAACACCCGAAGAATTTGAGCAACTACAAAAAGATGCTCGCAAGCACAAGATGGATATTAGCAAATATTTGCGTTGGCTAATCGAAACCGAAAGAGAAAACAGAAAGAGGAGGGCAAAATAATGTATTTTCTTGAAATTTCAGCGGCGAATGACTTTACTTTCGCATTTGTGGTGATGCTCGGAGGAATGGCTGTTTTGCTCGCCGTGTGTTTGATAACGGGTATTATCGAGTGGCTTGCTGAAAACCGCGAGAGGCGCAAGAGAATGAAGCGTAACCGCAACCGCAAAGGCTATGCCGTAATTGCCCGCGATTGGAGATATTAATGCTTCAATCACCTTGTTACACTTGCGACAAATGCCCTTGTAAAAATCACGATAGCTGTCCCGATTATGCTGAATATCAATCAAAGCTCCAAGAATTAAGGCGCGAAAAATTAAGATATTCAGAGGTTATCGGGTATGTAAATCAAAGCATTACTAAATATCAAAGGAAACATAGAAGATGAACACCTATATCAATCACATTAAAATCAAAAAGCTCACGCTCACCGCTATTACTCCCAAAAGACAGAGCGACGGCGCGGCGGGTTATGACCTCTATATCGACAGCGCAGAGCCGATAAAAATTCCGCCTCACGGCACGGTGATGGTTCAATCTAACATCGCATTCCAAATCCCCGACGGCTTTTTCGGTGCGGTTTATGCGAGAAGTGGATTGTCTACAAAGGAAGGTGTTCGCCCGGCAACGTGTGTTTCGGTCATCGACAGCGATTACCGCGGAAGCGTGGGACTGCCTCTGCACAATGACACCGACACTGTGAAGATTATCGAGCCTTATTCAAGAGTGGCGCAGATTGTTTTCCAAAAGACTTTTACACCCTCGTTGATCGAGGTTGAAGAACTTGCGGAAACAAAGCGCGGTGATAGCGGATTCGGGTCGAGCGGTGTGTGAGTTATTACTGATAAAATAGTTTAGGAGAATGAAAAATGGATAAACAACAGCAAATTTTAGAAATGGCAAAAGATATTTGCCGAGTGAAACATATTTGTAACGATGTATGCAACCCGATAAGTGCTTGCGATGCGCTCAAGTATGCCGAGAGGGCGATTGAAGCGGGGTATAGCAAGCAGAGCAGGTGGATAAGCGTTGATGAGAGGTTGCCTGATAAATACGGCGATTATATTTGCTGTACACCAAAAGGCACAATATGGCAACTGACTTACAATCCAAAGTATAAATTATTTAACGTATCTCACGATAACGTTGAAAATGCTATGGATGTCACCTATTGGATGCCCTTTCCCGAAGCTCCGAAAGGCGGTGCGTGAGATGGATAATCCTTGTAAGCATTGCGACAAAGCCAACCCCGATTTTGTTAATGAGTGCGAGTATGGGTGTGACAACCCTTGCCAAAGTGCAAAAGATTTTTATAGAGTTTTGAACCGCCAACTTGACGATTTGCTGAAAAGAGCAAAAGACCTTCTTGCGAAAGGAGAATGATATGGCACGATATGTTGATGTGGATGTACTTGTAGAAAGAATAAAAGCATCACCTGCATTCCCCAACATGGGGATGGACGGATACTTTTTGCGTGATGTTGTGTTGAATCTTATTGAAAGACTACCAAAAGTAACTATCACACAAAATGTGGGTACTGCAAAGAAACACACAGGTGAATCAAAATGAAAATTGCAGGAATTTTGCCCCACAGCCTTGTGAATGGTGAAGGTGTCAGATATGTTGTGTTCTTGCAGGGTTGTCCACATCACTGTCATGGTTGTCAAAATCCTGACACTTGGGATTTCAATGGTGGAAAAGAAGTATCTGTGATCGACATTGCTGAAGACTACAAGAACACTAAATGTCTTGATGGTATCACACTGTCAGGCGGTGAACCATTTGCACAGCAGGAAGCATGTGTGGAATTGTTGAAACTGCTGCCTGATATGAATGTGTGGATTTACACAGGTTATGAATATGAAAATATACAAAACACAGAACTTGCCAAGCTTGCCGATGTGCTTGTTGTGGGTCAATTTGTGGAATCCTTGAAGTGTGAAGGTAAGATGTACGGAAGTTCTAATCAACGGATTGTCAGAACAGAGAGGGAACGATGAAAAAGAGATTAATGGAATTGATTTCAGAGGTGCAATATTTAGGTGGCTTGGAAGAAAAGGTTGCTGACATTCTTCTCGCAAATGGTGTTTTAGTACCGCCAGTTAAAATCGGACAGACTGTATATCGGATATATTGGGATTATAAGATTGATGTGTGTAAGGTATCAGCTTTAACTCAAAAATCTGACAAGAGTTGGAAAATGAGAATCACAAGTGGAATTAACAGAAGTGTTTTTGAAGTCACCCCCAGTGAAATCGGCAAAATAATATTCCTTACTAAATGGGAAGCCGAAAAAGCACTTGCGGAAAGGAGTGGGGAATGACTCTTGAACAAGCTATTGAATTGCTCCGAAAAGAATATGAAAGAGCAAAGAATATGGAATATGTCAAAAAACCTCTCGCTTGGGCGTTGTTTCAAGTGTGGAAGAAAGCAGATGCGGAAAGGAGCAGGGAATGAAAATACCCAAGTATGTTGAACGCTTAATACAAAGACGAACTAAACTTGCGTGGGAACTCATAGAAGTAGGAGCGGAACTCGATGAATGGCTTGAAAAGAATGATATACCAACAGGAACGGACTATACGGCAACGGGCTGTATGATATATTGTGAACCGAGCACGGCGGGGGAACTTGTAAGGCGAGATATATTAGCAAAGGAGAAAGAAAATGAGCATTGAATTAAAGCCGTGTCCGTTTTGCGGGAAAAGCGGTAAAGAATTACGCATAAACAGAATTATGTTTAGCGGAAGCATTTTCGATAAGCATTTGTTCTTCATCGAATGTCCGTCTTGCCATTGGTGCGGAGAAACGAAGCTGTTTGCGTGGAGAGCAAAGAGAGCTTGGAACAGGAGGGCAGACAAATGACCGACCACAATAACACACCGAAGTTAAAAATCCGAGTAAACCCCAATGAAGCAACGGTCAAAGCGGTGCGAGAAGCACTCGAAGAAACGGGCGGGTATTGCCCGTGCGCCTTGTTCAAGACCGATGATACCAAATGTATGTGTAAGGATTTCCGAGAGCAGATAGCGAAGGGAATCCCCGGAAAATGCCATTGCGAATTATACGAAGGAGTATTGGAAAAATGACCGACCACAAATTCACGGATGATGTTATAAAGGCGTTGGAGTGTTGCACGAATTGCATATGCAATCACGCAAAGACCGATACAGAATGCCCATTAGTTAAAATGGATTTTTGCAAGAACTATCTGATGAAACAATCTCTCACCCTCATAAACCGCCAAAAGGCGGAGATTGAGAGGTTGGAGAGTTTGACGGAACAGCTCGGAAATGATGTTGATGTAAAACTCAAATACATCTACGAATTGGAAGAACAACTCAAAACCGCCAAAGTCGAAGCAATCAAAGAGTTTGCGGAGAGGTTGAAGTCGCGTTTGATAATTTATACCTATATCAACTTTAACGATGTTATTGACTCCCTTGTAAAAGAAATGACGGAGGAACTGAAATGAAACCAACAGAGCGTAAATTCACGGACGAAGAGATCGAAAAGGCTTTAGAATGTTGCAGCTCTTATGATTGCGATGGCTGCCCTTTATATAGTCCTACTATCAATTGTGTAATCTTGCTTCCGCAAAAAGCTCTTGAGCTTGTTAAGCGGCAGAGCGAGCAGATTGAGGCATTGAAAGAAGAAGTCAACAGATTGAGTTTTTGGAATCACATGAGGCGTACCGCAGTTATTGATGAGTTTGCAGATAGGCTATGCGAAGGCAGAGCTTCAAACGACCCCGTTGTTATTGCGGCAAAGTGTCTGTTGAAAGAAATGACGGAGGAAATAAAATGAGCGCGGAAAAGGGATTGTTGATAAGATGTTGCCGAGATGACAATTTCATCTTCTTGAAATATCTTGGAAAAGGAGATGCAGACGGCGGCTATACGACGTGGGATAAGTTTGAGGAATTACCCGATGATTGGTTATATGAACCTCAATTCGGTTATCTCTGCCCTGAATGTACGAAACAATTCAAAAAGATTATGACTGAATTTTTTAATGGTCAATTAGCACCTTGTTGGAAATTGGAGGAAAACAAATGAGCGATTTTGAATTACTTAAAAACTTGCAAAATGAATTAATCAAGACTCTTGAGGAACGCCGCGAGGTTATCGGTTTCATCCCTCGCGCTTGCAGTAAAGCTAAAATTCACAGATTGAGATTGCAAATTCAAGAAGTTATGATCCGCATTGAAAACAAATGCGAAGGGGTATCAAGAATCTCAAAAGAAAAGTGGGAATAAAATGATGACCGAAGAAATTAAGATCACGCCGTATGACACACCGTGGGAAATAGCTTGTATGCTTATTGGTGCGAAATATGAATATCAAAACATCTTAAATGAAACCGTAGTATCTAATTTTTTTGATATAGAAGATTTACGAAGAATCGGAGAACATCTAATCAATTATTGCAATGTAGAGCAAGAAAAGAACAAGGAATAAAAACAAAGGGCGGTATCATCTACCGCCCCGATTTTTTTACAAATCGCTGATTTTGTCAATGGCTTTATTGTACATCTTCGGGTGAAGTGTTTTGACAACTTCCATTATTTCATCAAGTATCGCCCAAACTTTGTCGGACGGTTTGCCGTTTACTGCTTTCAAAAATTCCGTGTCGCTCGTAGTTTCGATCATTGGTTTTCCGACCTTGTTTGAATAGCTGTATTCGGCTTCATAAGGCACGCCGAAAAGGTGGTCATATATGATATAAAAATCGGCGAGTTTTCCGATTTTGCTCGGAGTGATCGGCTCTGCTTCACACTCTCTTATGGCTTGTAAAAGCTCCTTTTCGGTAATCATTGTTTACTCCTTATGCGTTTTCAAGTTTGTGGATGCATTGACGGATTGCTTCGCGCTCTTTGGGAGATTCTGCTTCTTCCATCATTGCTTCCATTTTTTCGATCATATGCTCTTTAGCACCTTCACGGGAATATCCACCGTGACCGCCCATATTACCGCCACGGTTTCCACCTCTTGCGTAAGAACTGCCCTCATAGGACATTCCATCATCATAAGAAGAACCGCCGCGATAGGATTCACCTTCGCTTGAGTATCTACCCATAGAATCGCGCCTTGCGTTTCTGCCGCGACCGCGAGCGTAAGAAGTGCCGTCATCGTAGGATGTGCCGTACATCTTGCCGTCAGCCATCCAACGGCTTTCCTCGGAATAACCGCCACCTTCTTCAAGCATTTCGATCTTGTCGATGTTTTTAACGGTATCGGTCAGTTTGTGGATTTTCTCAAGCTCTTGCATAGAGATTTTGCCGCCGGTTGCTTTCTTGGCTTTTTCCTCATACTCATAGAGCTCTTCCATAAGCATTTCTTTGAGTTTATGCATCTTGTTTTCTCCTTTCTTACGCTACACGGTCAATGATGATATTCGCGTTTTGAACATCAATAGCCGTGCCGTCGCTTGTATTTTCGACAGAGATTGTTACGCAACAATCGCAAGGGATGACGATGAATGTGGAGAGCGAAACGTTGAAAAAGTCACCGATAGCCGCGGGGGTTACGATAGCCGTAGCATTGCCGAGCGTTTCGCCGTCCTCTTGGAGAGAAACAGAGATCGCGCCGACAGTACCGCCCTCCGCTACTGCGATATTTGCGTTAAAATGGACTCTGTAAATAGTCTTGCACGCATTGCGTGCGCCCTTGAGACGGAACACACCCGAGCTGTCGCGGTGAGTTACAAAGCCTTTCTTGCAGGCTCTTGTTCCGTCAAGGAATAAAATGTTTGCATCCTCGGCAACGGTCTGCACGGGGACATAGCTATATTCAGCCGCCATCATATTAAATTCCTGTCTTAAATAGATTTAGAGGTGAGATATTGCTACCCCACCGCCTTTGCAAACACTATCAGCTATCT
>JAGBYG010000118.1 GCA_017628875.1 Clostridia bacterium | reverse complement strand
CGCGCCCTCAACGGGGTCAGTACCCGCGCAAAGCTCGTCAAAAAGCACCAAGCTCTCATTCGTAATACCATCAAGCATTTTAACGATGCTCACCATATGCGAGCTAAAGGTTGAGAGCGATTGCTCAATACTCTGTTGGTCGCCAATATCGGCAAAAATATTATCAAAAATGCAAATTTCACTACCCTCGTCGCAAGGAATATGCAATCCCGATTGTGCCATAAGCGCGAAAAGTCCAAGCGTTTTGAGAGTTACGGTTTTACCACCCGTGTTGGGACCCGTAATAATTAATGTATCATTTCCGTCATCAATTCTAAGATCAACAGGAACAACCTTATCTCTGTCGATAAGGGGGTGACGCGCGCGTTTAAAATTGACAGTTCTTCCCCTTGAAATAGAGGGGGAAACTCCGTTCATTCTCTGTGAAAGAGTCGCGCACGCAAAATAGAATGAAATTTCGGATATATTTTGATAGTCAAGCCAAATTGCCCTTGAAGCATCGCTCACAAGTGAAGAAAGCTCTGCCAAAATACGTTCAATTTCGTGCTCCTCACGGCTTTGAAGCATACGAAGCTCGTTGTTCGCTTCAACCACCGACGAGGGCTCGATAAAGTACGTAGCACCCGAAGCAGAGGTATCGTGCAAAAGACCCTTTACATCGTTTTTGCACTCTGCCTTAACGGGAACAACGTAACGTCCGTTACGCATTGTAACAATGTTTTCCTGAAGATATTTTGAGTGTGAGCCCGCGCTCATATATTGCTGCAAAATATCCTTAATTCTATTGTTTTCGTGACGAATTTTTCGTCTAATCTCTGCAAGAGCGGGGCTCGCCTCGTCTGCCATCATATCCTCGGAAATAATGGAGCGAGAAATTCTCTCCTCTAATCTTCTATCGGGAATAAGACGGTCAAAAATCTCGTCAAGACAAGTGTCAAAGAGCTTATTGCCGTTGATGTAATCAATAAGCATTCTTGCAGAACGAAGCACCGCTGCCACGTCAAGAAGCTCCCTCATAGAAAGCACCGCACCCTTGTCAGCGCGCTCGCAGGTTGCACCGACGTCGCGAATATTTATAAATGTCGGCATTCCCTTTGCATTCGCAAGACGCAAAGCATCGGTTGTTCTTGCCTGACGTCTAACTATCACAACAGGGTCACTTGTTGGTTCAAGCATAAGCGCTCTTGTCTGCGCGCCCTCAGTCATTGAACATTCGGCAAGAAGTGCCTTTATTTTATCAAATTCAAGTGTTGAAAATAAATTTTCTGAATATTTCATAATTTTCCTTATAATATTGAGTAATACAAATCAAGTGAATCAAAGCCGTGACCAAGGTGATACAATATGTATTCCTCACACGCCTTTGAAAAGGTTTTCAGGTCTTCCGCTTCGCTCAAGTTAAACGAAAAAATCTTCTCAACAGGAACACCTATTGCAAACCTTATCGCCGAACGCGACGCAGGAGTCAGAGGAATAAGAACGTTTCGTTCCCTTATGTCATCATAGGTTAAAGAAAGATTTTTCTTAACTATCCGCCCCCTCTTATTAAGACAGTCCGAGCAGATAAGCGCACCATTAGTAATGTCAAAATAAGTAAGCTCTGCGTTTTCTTCTTCACACTCTTCACAATAGTCAAGGTTGGGGCAATAGCCCGAAATCGCCACTGCACGCATCTCGTACACCGCCTTTATTTGAGCAAGAGGACGCATATTATTCATTATTGCAAAAAGCGTGTTAAGTGTCAAACGAAGCATATCCGAACATTCTACCCTCTCACCCGAAAGCTCGTTTGCAATATCGCAAACGTAGGTTGCAAGAAAAAGCTTTTCAACGTCCTCACGAAGATTATAGAAAATTTCTATACTTGAGCCACCCTTGATCCACGCAATCGCGCTACCCTTTTGGTTTAATTCAAAATTGGCATAAACGAAGGGCTCGGTGATATTCTTTATTTTGCTTTTCATTGACCGTGCACCCTTTGCAAGAAGCACTTGCTTGCCCTCTGAGGTCAGTATTGTAACGAGTTTATCGTTCTCACCGTAATTCTGCGCACGCAGAACAAGTCCGTCAACCGTATATAGCATTTTATCACCTTCCTTTCGTAAAATTACAAAGTAGAAAATATTGTTCTTTTTGAAAAAGAACCAAAAACTTTTTATGGAGCTATCGCGCAAGATTTCGCGCAAATTGTTCCAACCGGTTGGAACTGATGATTTTTCTCACACGTTCGAAAAATCTAATTTGCTACTACAAAGCATAGCCATATTGCTATCAAAACGGCTACGCACACACAAAGTAAATTTTAGAAAATCAAGCTCGCAAGAGGTTGGTTTTCGTAGTTTGGTCAGTAAAATCCGCGTCGAAAATTTATTTTCGCAAGAGGATTTTGCGGAGCGAACCGATAATTCACTCGTGAATTATCGAAAATTTACATCGAGTCAGCACTACCCCATGCGATTGTTTTGACCCACTTTTTCAAAAGTGGGTGCCCAAGCGGCGTAAGCGGTTTTATTTTAACTAACTTTATTCCTCATCGTGATAACCGAAGTTACCAACTGTTCTTGCGCTCTCGCGCCAATTTTCCTTAACCTTTACCCAAAGGTTGAGATAAACCTTTTTGCCGAGCAATTTTTCAAGGTCTTCACGAGCATAAGAGCCAACCATTTTAAGCTCCTTACCGCCCTTGCCGACGATAATTCCCTTGTGGGACGCCTTTTCGCAGAAGATTTCTGCACGAATTGTCACCATTGTGGGCTCGTCGCGGAATTCCTCAATAACAACGGCAACACCGTGGGGAATTTCTTTATTGAGTGTTCTCAAAATCTTCTCACGAATAATCTCAGCTGCCATCTGACGAATGGGCTGATCGGTCACAATGTCATCAGGGAAAAACCATTCGCTTTCTCCAAGGAATTTTGAAAGTTCCTCAAGAAGCGCATCAACCTGATCGCCCTTTTTAGCACAAATCGGCACGAAGGCATCGAAATCGCATTTTGACGCATAAGCAGTAATCGTCTGCGCAATCACGTCACGAGTGTAAAGGTCAACCTTATTAAGTGCCAAAATAGCGGGCACACCGCTCTTTTTGACATATTCCATAACGTTTTCTTCAACCTTGCTAATTTCCTTGCCCGCGTCAACCACAAGCACAACAGCATCTGCGTCGTGCATTGAATCGTTTGCCGCCTTCACCATAAAGTCACCTAAAGAATTCTTGGGCTGATGAATACCGGGAGTGTCAAGGAAAACGTACTGATCCTCACCAACGGTGTGGATACCGATAATTCTATTTCTTGTTGTCTGGGGCTTACTTGAAACGATAGCCACCTTTTCACCCAAAATTCTGTTGATAAGTGTAGATTTACCCACATTTGGGCGACCTACTATTGCTATAAATCCTGTTCTTTTCATATTTCACCTTTAATTGTTGTAAGTAGTTTTTGTTTTACAATTAGGACATTTGGGATAGTCCATTTCATATTCCGTGCCGCATTTTTTACACTTCACCAAAGGAAGCTCGTCCTCACTTTTCTCAATAAAATGCATATTGAGTTGATCCTCAAGATAATTCACTCTGTCAAGAAGATCACCAACAGTATAGAGCGCAAGTCCCAAAACAACTCCCATAAGTGAGCCAATCAAAATAAGAAAAGCTCCTTCTTCACCAAGAGTTGTGATGCTTAAAACTCCTATAAATGCCGATATTGCCATTATAATTACGGCTATAATTCTAAATAATTTTGCCATATCACTTCACCGAAAGTCCAAGACGCTCCATAATATCGTTCTGACGCGCTCTCATATCTGCATCATCTTCTTCACTCAATTCGTGGTCATAACCAAGAAGATGAAGCATTGAATGTGCCGTAAGGAACGCAACTTCCCTTTCAAACGAATGTCCAAACTCGTTCGCCTGCGCCATTGCGCGCTCAAGTGATATAACTATATCACCAAGATTGTGACAAAGCTCGTCAAAGAACGGCTCTTCACTCTCACCCTCATAATCAAGAAGCGGGAAAGAAAGCACGTCGGTTGGCTTGTCCATATTTCTAAACTTTTTATTGAGTTCACGAATACCGTCATCATCTACAAAGGTTACAGAAACCTCTGCATCGTTCTCCATTCCCTCATAATCAAGGGTTTCAAGTATTGTTCTACGAATAAGCATTTGGAGCTTATAGTGAATTCTGTGCTTTTTCTGATCGTTTTCAAAATAAATCTTAAGACTCATAATCTTTTACCTCTTTTTAAAAGTTTTCTGCTCATTTCTGCGCTTTTCGGCATTCTCCTGAGCTTTTTTCTCAAATTTATCGTATGCAAGGATTATCTTCTGCACGAGCTTGTGACGTACAACGTCCTTGTCAGTAAACTGATGAATGTGAATATCCTCAATATCTGAAAGAATGTGAGTTGCAATCGCAAGACCGCTCTTTTGACCGTACGGAAGGTCGGTCTGCGTCAAGTCACCCGTGATGACCGCCTTTGAGTTAAAGCCAAGACGCGTCAAAAACATCTTCATCTGCTCGGGAGTCGCGTTCTGTGCCTCATCAAGAATGATAAAAGAATCGTCAAGCGTTCTACCTCTCATATAGGCAAGAGGAGCAATCTCGATAACCTGCTTTTCAAGTTGTCTTTGATAGTTTTCAACACCCATCATATCATAGAGCGCATCATAAAGAGGACGAAGATAGGGGTCAATCTTACTCTGCAAGTCACCCGGCAAAAATCCGAGCTTTTCACCTGCCTCGATGGCAGGACGAGTCAAAATAATTCTTGACACCTGCTTATCGCGAAGCGCCTTGACCGCCATCGCAACAGCAAGATAAGTCTTACCCGTACCCGCAGGGCCTATGCCGAAAACTATCGTATTTTTCTTTATCGCATCAACATACTGCTTTTGCCCAACGGTTTTTGCCTTAATGGGCTTTCCCTTGCTCGTCACAAAAATGCAATCGTCACCGAAGCTCACATTAAGTGCATCTCCGTTACCGTCACCAACCATCGAAATCGCATAGTCAACGTTCTGCTCGGTGATGTCCGCACCATTGTTGGCAAGGTTTACAAGGTGGTTTACCACGCGTGATGCAAGCGCAACTTCACCCTCGTGACCGTCAATCACGATAGCATCGCCATCAATAGCGCGACGGTTTGAAATTCGCACGTCAAACGCGCGCTCGATTGCCTTGATGTTACAATCAAAGCACCCGAACACCCTGCTCGTTATTTCATTACTTTCAACGTTAATAATTACTTGACTCATTTATTTACCTCTGAAATTAGTTGATTAAAAACTTTTTTAAATATTCCAATGCCAAATTGGGATTTATCGGGGAGTTTGTTGAGTTAAAACCGCTCAAGCCGCTTGGGCTTCCGCTTTTGAAAAAGCGGAGCAAAACAATCGCTTGGGTTTGT
>JAGBYG010000011.1 GCA_017628875.1 Clostridia bacterium | reverse complement strand
TCACTTGCGAAGCAAACTTCACTTTCAAAGAAAACTTCACTTGCGAAGCAAACTTCACTTTCAAAGAAAACTTCACTTGCGAAGCAAACTTCACTATCTGCAAGATTCCTTCACGAATGGCAAACAAAACCTGCTAAATAAAGTCAATAGGTTTTAATAAAAAATCGAAAATATTTGCGAGGTTAAAAAGAGCGCAAAATAGCATGGCGGTTAGATCTAAGGATTTAATCGCCATTTTGTATTAAAATTAAGGTTTAAGTGAGACTTTCTTTAACTTTTCCGTAGTAAATGCGCAAAAATTTGTTGAGACCCGCAATCATAGCTTCCGTACAAGATTTACCTTCAGAACGTTTCCTTTGAATGAATTCGTAAACAGGATCATCGATTGGTTGGTGCTTAATTAAAGACTGCATAATTTCAAATCCAACCTTACGTAAATAACTGTTTCCCCGTTTGGAAATGTGCCTTTCCGTAGCATTAAAAGTTCCGGATTGGTATGGAGGTGCGTCAATTCCCGCATAAGCAACTAAGGAATGTTTGTTTTTAAACCTTCTAACATCACCAATCTCAGCAATAATCATCGGTGTAAGTACTTCTCCAATACAAGGAAAAGAATTTACTAAAGAAAATTCGGGTAAAGTCTTGGCAAGAGCATTCATTTGTGCTAAAATAGATATACGGGAACTTTCAATTTCGTGGAGTACCCGAATAACTTCTTCCACAACAATTTTAGTAGAGTTGGTGTTCGGAAGGACGGGGATACCGCTTTGAGCTAAAGCAAATATATCCTTTGCTTTACGTTCGTGCAAGCCGCGGTATCCTTGTTTTTTTGCCCAACTACAATAATTACTTACAAATCGTTTTTCTCCCATAGAGCAAATGTTTTCAAAGTGAATGTACTTAGCAACGAAATTAGTTAATTTTTTGTTTTCTCTAACATTTTGCAGCATATTTTGTATTCCGGGCATTACTTGGTCAAGTATTGTGGATAAATTTATCTTAGCTTTAACCAACAACGCCGTTGTTCTATGGTATTGTCTGGAGAGCATTTGCAGCTCCTTGTATACCGTATCTAAAGGAGATGAGGGGATAAGTTCGCTCCAATATGTAATACCGTATGAAGCAATTCTAATTGCATCAATGCGGTCTGTCTTAGCTTTTCTAATGTTCTGAGAACAGTATTTTTTCATTCTCAAAGCATTTACTGTGGAAACGAATATTCCGTTATCCACTAAAAACTTAACGACAGGAAAATGGTAGTGTCCCGTATCTTCGAGAACTACACGCATTTCTTCATCGGAAGATTTTATGCACCCAACCAAAGCTGCAAGATCTGTCTTGTTGTGCATCACATCATATGGCGTTTTTACGACTTCGCCGCCCGGCTTCAAAAAGCACACTGTGCTTTTTTCTTTAGCAACATCAATCCCTACACTAATCATTTGTTTTTCCTTTCTCTTTTTTTGTTTTGCTTTGCAACGTTTCCGCTAAAACTTATTACGATTCATTTTGGTGAGTGACACGAACGCAATTTTTGAATGGGTGGGCGCGCCCACCCATTCAAAAAAGGAACAACCTGCTTAATCGAATCTTTATAACAAGAATGCGGTTGACAGTTTTTATTACGAACGCGAAGTTCTAAGGGGCTGCCGTCAGACCGTTGCACTCTCATTATAACAAAAATAAGCACAACTCTCAATCCACTTCAAATGGATTGCGTTGTGCTTATATTGTACCAAAGAGGCTGTCTCAAATTGCATTTGAGACAGCCTCAAAATTACGTTGCTTTGATATACTTTATCCGCCATATTTTGACGGATTAAACGTGGTTTTTAAACCGATTATCAGTTGAAGAGATAGCACTCGATTTCGGTTTCTTCATAAGTGCCTACCGTTACCGGCGTATCGCTGTTGCCAACGTATAATTCGGTGTTTGC
>JAGBYG010000117.1 GCA_017628875.1 Clostridia bacterium | reverse complement strand
TCGCCACGGATTACGTGAGTTGTTCCCATAAGGTGATCATCGATTGCATGTGCAAAGTGGTAGGAGGGAACACCGTCACTCTTTAAGAGTACCTCGTCACGATCGTTTTCGGGGAGCTCACGGTCGCCCTTGATAAGGTCTGTGAACTTGATCTTCTTATCGGGGTCGCCGTCAGAGAGCATACGAAGAACGAAGGGATCGCCCGCCTCAAGATGCGCTTTAACCTCATCGATTGTGAAGTTTCTGTTCTTGAGCATTTCTTCTCGCTGCTCGCCCTGATCCTCGTGCCAGTCCTTTGCCTTAACCTCTGCTTTTTTGTCAACCGCGTTAAGAGCTTCAAGCTCCTCTTTGGTTGTGAAAACAGGATATGCCTTGCCTTCAGCAACGAGCTTTTTAGCAAAAACGTGATAGATGTCAACTCTGTTAGACTGCTTGTAAGGACCATAAGCACCACAGTCGGTGAGATTGCCGTTTTCGTCAAGGATTTCACCCTCGTCAAAGTTAATTCCATAGTAATTGAATGTTTTAATAAGACTTTCCGCAGCACCTGCAACCTCGCGCTTTGCGTCGGTATCCTCAATCCTAAGATAGAAAACACCGCCACTCTGATGAGCAAGACGCTCGCCAACAAGTGTTGGGAAAAGTCCGCCAAAGTGAACAAATCCTGTGGGGCTTGGTGCAAAACGAGTTACCTTTGCGCCTTCGGGGAGCTGACGGGCAGGGTACATCGCCTCAACTTCCTCGGGAGTTTTGGTTACGTGTGGGAAAAGTAATTCTGCTAAAAGTTTGTAATCCATAGTATTTAAAATCCTTTCGGTTGTATATCAAAAATAGTATTTAAGTCTTTCGGTAGCTTGTCGCAAGGTGGAACTTTCACCATGACCGCAGAATATCCAACGATTTTCTGTTTCTGCCATTTTGGTGAGCTTTTGGATTGATGTTTTAAGTGCATTTACGTCGCCGCCATAAAGGTCGTATCTGCCAAAACCTTGTGCAAAAATCGTGTCACCTGTTAAAAGCGAGTCGCCCGTGTCATAGCACACCGAACCCTTTGTGTGACCCGGAGTGTGCATAACAGTGATGACCTCGTCTCCCAAGGAAATAGTATCGCCATCGTGAAGCAAAACGTCTGCCTTTTCAATAGTGAAATCGTTACCTGTGAAGGTGCGATAAGCATTTTTGTCTGCATCTGTCAGCATCTCAGCGTCAAGCTCGTGAACGTAGAGTGGCACTCCCGTTTCATCTCTTAATTCCTGCGCCCGCCAAATGTGGTCGAAATGTCCGTGTGTTAAGAGTATGCCCTTCAAGACAAGTCCACGTTCAGCAAGATTTTTGAGTATCGTTTTTTCTGAAATTGATGGATCAAGCACAAATGCTTCTTTTCCGTTGTGAACGATGAAGCAATTTGAAGCAAAACCCACGGTTGGTAGGGAAATTATCTCCATAATTTTCTCCATAAATTAAAATAATCATAATATTATAACACAAAAAAAATCAATTATCAATAGAGAAGAATAAAAAAACTCCCTTTTTTATACTATTTTTATCTGTTTTGTGCTTGATTGTTGTGAAAAGCCATTCAAATTTTGATTTGTCGGGAGTTAGTTGAGTTAAAACCGCTCAAGCCGCTCGGGCTCGCGCTTTTGAAAAAGCGCGGCAAAACAATCGCGTGGGTTTGTACTGACTTGACGTAAATTTTCGATAAAACACGAGTGTTTTATCGGTACAAATAACAAAATATCCTTATGAAAATAAATTTTAAACGGACATTTTATTATTCGTACAACGCACATCAAACCCAAAGGTTTGATGTTCTAAAATTTACTTTGTTT
>JAGBYG010000116.1 GCA_017628875.1 Clostridia bacterium | reverse complement strand
CGCTCCTTTCAAAAAAAATAGTTGAGATAAAAAGGTCGCTTTCAAATTTTGATTTGTCGAGCAGTTTGAACACACAAACTCTTGCCTCCCTCTGACGAGGGCGGTGTCACAGCTCGTCTGTGACGGAGGGAGAGAACGTTATTTAAAGTAACTTCAATTAGAAACTCTCCCTCACCCGCTAACGCGGGAGCTCCCTCGACAGAGGGAGCCGAGTGTTTGGGTGTAATCTCAACTTCCCGATAAATCCCAATTTATCATCAAAACTAAAATACTTTTTAGAGTAAATTGGCGAGGAGAAAAACTCCTCGCCGATTAACATAAAACAATTATTCCTCAAAACCCGTATTTATGAGTGCTGTAAGGCCTTCAAGGGCAAGCGCCTCGTCCTGACCGTCTGCAACGAGTGTAATTGTCATTCCCTTTGCAATACCCAAGGAAAGAACACCCAAAAGACTTTTCGCATTAACCTTGCGATCGTCCTTTTCAACCCAGATGGAGCTTGTATAGGTATTTGCTTTTTGAATAAAGAAAGTTGCAGGTCTTGCGTGAAGTCCTATTGCATTTGAGATTTTTACCTCTTTTGTAATCATAATAACGCTCCTATCAAAATAAAGCCACAAAAATGTGCATAGTTACTTAACTATATTATAACAAGTAAATCAAACAAAATCAAGAGAAAGAATTTGTATAATTGCCCAAACTTTTCGCAAAAATTACATTTTTTTTAATAATTTTGCACATTTTTGCACAAAAAACGCATTTTTAGTTATTGTTCCCACTCAATAGAAACTATTCTTATTTTTGTATAAACCATTTCTGTGAAAATTTCAAATTCGTCTCCAATGTTAATTTTTTGATTAACACCGTCGATTTCAACTCCATTTTCGGTCAAAATTCCCTTAACAAGAATATAACTTGACACCTTGGTTTTGCTATCATCAGTATATGTCAAATCGCTCCCGAGCGAGCCAAGAATTACTTGTTCGGTATTTTCTCCTTTTTCGTTCTTTAGCAAGGCGGTCACGGTATCATTTACATTTAAATTCTCCACAACGCCCTTTGACACTTCATCATTGACGTCAATCTCAAAACAAACCACACAGTTTCTTTCAGAAAGGGGCTTGTATTTTTTCTCTATCACAACGGCTCTATTAACTATCGTTGCAATACAAATAATTACAAGAAACAAAACCACCCCGTCAACAATGTTGAATTTCAATTCTTTATCACGTTTTTTAATCATCAGCTATACCTCCCATTGAGAAAGTTAATGCTGAACAGCGGCCATTAAAATCTCTAAAACCGGAATTCACCTTAAATGTTACCGAAAGCGATTTGCCTACCATAATTTGTCTGTCATTAACAAAATATCCAACACCCTCGACATATCTTGCAGGAACAACAACTGTGATAGTTGCTCTTTTTTTCTCAACTGAATTTTCTTTTTCAGTTGTTTCATCATATTCCGAAACATAATAAGTTTCGTAATTAATTCCTATCATTTTACCTACTATTTTGTCGTTATAAAAGTTTTTAATAGTCGGATTATTAATAATATCAATAAGCTCATATTCGCGCAAATTTAAATCGTCAATTACAACCTTATATATCAATTTGCCCTCTATTTCTTTCGAAACGGCAGCAACAGCTTCCGTATCCGTATCATTGCTTATAGTAAACAAATCATAATAATATGAAATGCACCAAAATGCTATTGTCAAAACAAGCACTACAACAACAAGGTCAATAAAGTTAAATTTTCCCTTTTTGACGGCAACTTTATGTCTTTTATTTTCCATAACACCCTCCAAATCAGTCAATTTCAATATCAACGCTTATCATATTGTTAACAATTCTTTCGGATTCGTTTTCCTTATCATTAACCTTAGTTAAGGCAACCGTAAGAGCCAATATAATCCAGAAAGTAAGGAATGCCCTGTAATTCGACCAAATATATAAGTTAAAGCCCATAAAGCAAGCACTCAAAATACTTGCATATCCCGCGCAAATCATCGTACGAGAACGGCTTCGCTTGTTTCTGCTCTTCGTATTGACAAAGCATTTTTGTGCAAACATAAACAATACACATACAAAAATCAAGAATCCAACTATGCCAAGCTCAACCAAAATCTGCAAAAACAAATTGTGAGAATGGGTAACAGGTACGTTCTCCAATGGTACATCGTGGTAATAAACAGCCAAAAACGATTCCTCTCCCACACCGATACCGGTAAAGAAATTATCAAAGACAATGCCTATTGTTTTCTCCCAAATCGTCTTTTTTGTCTCAATATCAGTTGCAGGAATAAGGAAAAAGTTCTTTATATCAGCAACATTATTATGTGGCAACACAAGCATAGTTCCCAAGAATGTCAACGCACCGCCAAGCACAAGCCAAATGCTCTTGAAATTATAAATAAGCATAAATGCAACAGTGGCGATTATGATTCCCCAACGCACTATAACGTCTCCTGAAATCATTACACTTGATATAATCGTGCCAATAGCAATCAAATACAAACACTTAATAAACTTACTCTTTGTCACAAGCATTTGACCAAGTGCCAAGGGATAAATCATAACAAGATAAATTCCAACCGCTCTGCGATCAACAAGCATATCCTTTGCTTTTTCCAAAACGAGTACAACAGGATTCCAAGAAAGCCATTGGAATTTGAAGATGCCGCCCGTAAGAAGCATATAAGCAAGTGCGACAAGAGCAACCAAAAAGCCGCAAATTACCATTATTTTAATTCCTCTGTATATACCCGGCTTTCTTATATACATATTCACAATAAGGAAATACATAAGCAAGAATGCAAGATATATTTCAGCCATTTTAAATGAATTTGCGCCACCCGCACCAAAAATACCGCCAAACATCAAAAGTATACCAAGGGCAAGCATAAGTACGTCGATAAATTCAAATTTAAGTACTCTCTTTCCGCGAATGAACTTAGAAACAAATCCGCAGATAGTGAAAATAACCAAAGAAATAACAAAAGTATTTGGATGTGCAAAGATCGTAGCAAAGGGCATAAATATCAGCACCATTAAAATACCTATCTCAGGAAACGACATAATAAAAAGAAGGGCCGCAAACAAAAGAAAGATATTTATCATTGCTATCGGAGAAACGAAGAAAGTAGTTAATCCGAAGCAAAACATTGTGAGCATAGAAATAAAATAACTACTTTCGGTTGATTTTTCACCGCGCTCAAATTTATTTGCATTGAGATTAAGAACATTAGTAACTATAAACCTTGTGCCTTTGTGGGCAAGTATTGCCTCGCCAACCTCGCGCTTTGAAAACGTTACGGTCAAAGAAACAAGAAAAATAACGCCCGCCACAATCAAATTATTCAAATATTTATCAGGGGTTTCAAGATATTTCCATATGGAGATCTCCTTCTCTATCATAACCAAATAAATATTCAATCCGGCAACAACCGCCATTGCAAACGAGAAGAATGCCATTCGCGCGCCCCAAATACTCATTTTTGAATGTATAAATCTTTTTGAAAATAAGGACACCTGCGAATTCGTATAGCTGTTTTCGTAATAACTTATTAATGGAGAGTGGGTATGCGCCCTTTTGTTTTCTCGTCTTAATAAGCGATAAATAAAACCACTTTTCCACTTTTCGTTGATTTTTACATAGCTATCTGCAAAAATTAATCCCAAAAAGCCCTTGCGAAAAAATCTTGTTATCGAGTCAGAAATCATAAAAAGAAAACCCAAAAAGCCAACGTATTTACCATATCTTTTCTTCTTTTTGTTATTTTTCTTGCGTTTTATTTCTGCCTTATCATCTATTATTTTTTTACTCAAAACACATCTCTCCTTTCTTGGATTGATATTCTAATCTAATAAATCAGGTCTTTTTTGCTTAGTTATTTCAAGGGATTTTGCCGCGCGCCATTTATCAATTTCCGCGTGATTACCCGAGATAAGCACGTCGGGAACCTTTTTGCCGTGGAACTCATATGGACGTGTATATTGCGGATATTCAAGAAGTCCGCTTGATATACTCTCGTCCTCATAACATTTTTTATCGGCAAGAACACCCTCACGAAGTCTGGAAATTGAATCAACGAGAACGCATGCAGGCAACTCTCCACCCGTAAGAACGTAATCGCCAATGGAAATCTCCTCGTCAACTATCTCCTCAAGCACACGGGAGTCAATTCCTTCATAATGTCCGCAAAGGATTATGAGGTTATCGTACTCTGCAAGCTCCTGCGCTTTTTTTTGCGTCAAAACCTTGCCCTGTGGACTCATATAAATCACCTTGGATTTTATATTCTCGCCCATTTCTGCTTTAACTTGATTTTTTACAAATTCATAGCAATCGTAAATGGGAGGAGCCATCATAAGCATTCCAAAACCACCGCCGTAGGGTGTGTCATCAACCTTGTTGTGCTTATTGTTAGCAAAGTCACGAATATTGTGCGCGTGTACGGAAACATATCCCGCTTTTTGCGCTCTTCCTATTATACTTTCTCCAAGAACCGACGAAACAAGCTCGGGAAAAAGTGTCATTATATCAAATCTCATTTTAATCTAACATTCCTTCAATAAGTGATACGAAAATACCTTTTTCAAGGTCGATTTCCTTAATAAATTCGGGAACTGCGGGAATTAGCTTTTTGCCGTTTGCGGTCTTTATCTCGTAAAGATCGCTCGCCCCGAGATTGAGCACGTCAGAAAGAGTGCCAAGCTTTTCACCACTTGCAAGGTCAATCACGTCAAGTCCGATAATATCGGCAATAAAGAACGCATCCTCGTCAATAGAGATGTCCTCACGGTCAGCGTAAACTACTTTGCCGCGCAAGGTCATTGCCGTATCAATATCGCTAATTCCGTCAAGCTCGAAAAGAACGAATTGCTTGAAAACCGACGCCTTCTTCACCTTGTGGAGCTTGTATTCTGCCCCATTTTGAAGATAAACTTTTTTCAAAGACGCAAGGTCCTGTGGGGTATCGCACCAAGACTCAAGCTTCAAGCCGCCGCGAACTCCGTGTGTATTTATTATTTTTCCACATTCAAGATATTGTGATTTTGCCATAATTTTTAAGCTAAACGCTTCCCTTTCTGCAAATTTGCATACTTATTTAGTATATTATATCACATTTTCTTTTGTTTTGCAAGAAAATCATCATTTTTTCTAACAATTTAATTATTTTTTGAAAAAAGTGGAAAATACTATTGAAAAAAGATAAAAAATAATGTATAATAATTAAGTTAGTAATTTATTTGGAGGTAAATTAAATGTTTAATCTTTTGACAGACGCTGCTGCTACAGGCGGACTTCTTGGTTCAATCTTCCCCCTTCTTATGCTCGTTGTTATGTTCGTTGCAATGTACTTCCTCACAATCAGACCTCAGAAAAAGGCAGAAAAGGAAGCAAACGATATGAGAAACAACCTTGCAATTGGTGATGAAATCACAACTGTTGGCGGTATCATCGGTAAAATCGTTAGCATTAAAGAAGAAACCTGCGTTATCGAAACAAGCAGAGACGGTACAAAAATCCGTATCCTCAAAACTGCAGTTCGTAGCGTTGACGTTAAAGCTGAAGACGCACAATAATTAAATAAAAACAACGCTGACAAAATCAGCGTTGTTTTTTTGTTTTTTGAATCATACAAATTGGGATTTATCGGGGAGGAAGTTACAAAGTAAAGGATTGTCACTTTTTCGAGAAAAAGTAACCAAAAAGCTTTTGTAGCGCTTTGCCCAACAGAAATATTATTTGTGCTAAGTCCACAGACTCCGCGCAACTCGCGTGACTCACTTCTTCGCGCTCGTCACAATCGTTTT
>JAGBYG010000115.1 GCA_017628875.1 Clostridia bacterium | reverse complement strand
TAAAATACTCGTTGAAAACTCGTTTTCATAAGAGTGTTTTGTTGGTTGAACCAATAATTTGCTCGCAAATTATTGAAAAATTACGTTAAATCAGCACTAACCCACGCGATTGTTTTGCCGCGCTTTTTCAAAAGCGCGCGCCCGCCGCGTAGGCGATTTTGTTTCAACTAACTATTCGCCAAATCAAAATTTAAAAACTAAAATTATTTTTTATACACAAGGCACACCGCATGTGCTGCGATGCCTTTTTCTTCTCCGGTAAATCCGAGCTTTTCCTCGGTTGTTGCCTTTACGCTTACCGCGTCGAGCTCAAGTTCAAGCGCGCGTGCGATGTTAAGTCGCATTTGGGGAATATATGGTGCAAGTTTTGGCGCTTGTGCGAGGATTGTTGCATCAATGTTTTCGACCTCGTATCCTTTTTCTTTAACAAGCTCATAAACGCAAGCGAGAAGCTCCAAGCTGTTCGCTCCACGATATTGCTCGTCGGTGTCGGGAAAGTGCTTTCCAATATCTCCAAGCGCGAGCGCACCGAGGAGGGAATCGCTTATCGCGTGGAGAAGCACGTCCGCATCTGAGTGACCAAGGAGTCCAAGATGGTGGGGAATATTCACCCCTCCAATTATCAAATCTCTGCCCTCAACGAGTTTATGCACGTCATATCCGTGCCCGATTCTCATATTCATTTGGATTCCTCCCGTGATTTTAAAATTGCAAGAGCGAGGGGAATATCCTCAGGAGTTGTGATTTTAAGATTGTTTCGTCCGCACTCAACGAGTTTTATTCTCGCACCAAGATTTTCAACAAGCGAATTATCGTCAGTGACTTCAAGTTCGTCATTCTTTGCCTTGATGAGAGCAAGCTCGTATATATCTGTTCTGAAAATCTGCGGTGTTTGGGCAAGCCAAACGTGATTTCTGTTTGCAGAAGAATTAATAAACAAATTCTTGCCATTTGAAATTTTAATCGAGTCAATCGCCCTTGTTGCAGCAGTTGCGCCACCGCATTTATACGCCGCCGCGCATATTTTTTCTATCTGCGCAGGAGTGATAAGACAACGCGCTCCATCGTGGATAGCCACAAATTTAGAGTCCTTGCTGATTGCTTCAAATCCATTTTTAACTGACTCTTGACGCGTCGCACCACCACTGACAAGACGTGTGAGCTTTTTGAATTTATATATTTTTTGGAATTCTTGATAAAGATAAAATTCTTCTTCTTTTGCAACTACGATTATCTCATTGATGTATTCGCATTCGTCAAAAGCCATTATTGTTCGCGCAACAACGGGGATGTTGTCAAGCATAATCATCTGCTTTGATACCCCGCCCATTCGCGTGGAGTTGCCCGACGCGACGATTACTGCGCTAGTGGGCTGAATTCTATCCTTTTTGCCCGCAATCGCGCGAACTGTATCGGTTATTTTATAAATAATTTTGCCCATACGGGACTCCTTTCTTGGAATATATAGTTAAGTTAAGACCGCTCACGCCGCTAGGTCGCGCGCTTTTGAAAAAGCGCGGCAAAACAAT
>JAGBYG010000114.1 GCA_017628875.1 Clostridia bacterium | reverse complement strand
GGGTGTTGAAGATTAGCACAAACACTCGGCTCCCTCTGTCGAGGGAGCTGGCACCGCAAGGTGACTGAGGGAGAGTTCTTAACAAAAAGTTACTTTAAATAACGTTCTCTCCCTCCGTCGCGGACGAGCCGCGCCACCTCCCTCGTCAGAGGGAGGCAAGTGTTTGTGTGTTCAAACTGCTCGATAAATCCCAATTTACAAATAAAAAGGAGAGTCCAAAGACTCTCCTTGCAATTTTCAAGTTTTATCCTTCGTCCAGCCCTCGCCGTGATTTTCAAATGCGCGGCTAATGGTTACGAATGCCTTGGGGTCTGCGTGATTGATAATATGCATCAAATCCGCATACTCACGCATACTGAACGAAACAATCAACATCCTTTTGGACTCTCCCGAATACGCACCCGTCGCGTCCACTACAGTTGCCGTTCTGTCAAGCTGCTTAATAATTCCCTTCGAGATAATTTCGTATTCGTCAGACACGATATGCGCCATATACGCACCGTCATTTCCAAGGAACACCTTGTCTATCATCATCGCACACAAGAATGCAGAAACAATACCCAAAAGTGAAACAACCATATCTCCAATAACAAAGATACCACAAATAACGATGATAGCGTCTATGCCGAAAATAATGTGGGAGGTCTTAACTCTTTTAAACGCCTTAGAAAGCAACAAGGCAAGAACATCAACACCACCCGTTGAGCCACCACCCTTATAAGCTATGGCACATCCAATACCCACACACACACCGCCAAGAGTTGCCGCAATAACAACAGCAACGTCGTGATAGGGGGAATTGTGAATGATGAAATATCCATTAAGTATGTTCAATTCAGGGTCAACAAGCAACGCACACCAACCATACATTATCGGATAAAAAATTGTTGAAACTATGGTCTTAAGAGCAAAATCCTTACCCAAAAATATCCACCCAAGGAAGAAGAAAATCCAAGTAAGTGCGGTGATATAAAAATCCTCACCAAAGGTAAAACCAAACACATCGTTGGAAAACGCATCAAGAACGATGGAAATACCCGAAACACCGCCTGTTACCAATTCATAAGGAACAAGAAAGACTGCTGTACCAAAAGCAAGCACTCCCGTTCCAAAAACTACGAGAAAGAAATTTTTTATATGAGTCCAAATGTCGAATTTATTTAGTTTTAATTTCATAATATCCTCCAAACAAAGATAATATAAATGTTATAGTATATTATACACTAAAAAAATATATTTTTCAACAATGATTTGATTTTTTATTAATTTATTTTAAAAAATGCGCGTTTTATGTTTGTGATATATAAAAACATCATTATTTTTTGTGCATTTTGCCCAAAATGACTTTTTAAATAGTTTTAAATTCAAACAAAATACCAAAATTGAGAATTTTTTGTCAAAGGTCTTGTATATTTTACCAAAATGCGATAAAATAGATACGTATGGGAACTAAAAAGTTCCATTCCAACAGTAAAAAATAATTTATTTAAATGGAGGACATTAAAATGTCAGTAAAAGTTGCTATTAACGGATTCGGCCGTATCGGTCGTCTTGCATTCCGTCAGATGTTCGGTGCAGAGGGTTACGAGATCGTAGCTATCAACGACCTTACAAGCCCCAAGATGCTCGCTCACCTTCTCAAGTATGACACAGCTCAGGGTAACTACCTTGCTCTTGGTCACACAGTTGAGTCCGATGACGAAGCAGGCACAATCACAGTTGACGGTAAAACACTTAAGATCTATGCTGAAAAGAACGCAGCTGACTGCCCTTGGGGTGAGCTCGGTGTTGACGTAGTTCTTGAATGCACAGGTTTCTATTGCTCAAAGGAAAAGTCTCAGGCACACATCGATGCAGGTGCTAAGAAGGTAGTTATCTCTGCTCCCGCAGGTAATGACCTTAAGACAATCGTATTTGGTACAAACAACGAAACACTTACAGCTGAAGATACAATCATCTCTGCTGCTTCTTGTACAACAAACTGCCTTGCTCCCATGGCAAAGGCTCTTAATGATTATGCTCCCATCCAGAGCGGTATCATGACAACAGTTCACGCTTACACAGGTGACCAGATGATCCTTGATGGTCCTCACAGAAAGGGT
>JAGBYG010000113.1 GCA_017628875.1 Clostridia bacterium | reverse complement strand
GATTAATTTGCCATTAAAATTAAGCCAAAGTTGTTGGGTGAATGGTTCTCACACCTTGGATGTTGTGATTATTGATCAAACGGATTACACGGCTTACGAAAGTATTGAGTTTACCCTTGACGGAAATACTCAATTTGACTTTTCAACCACACACAATATATATAATAACGGTGCTCAGGATGGTTTGCCAACAGGTATTGACAATCTTGGAATTAAAACTGATGAAACGGAAGATATTATCACACCGTTTTCAAAAACGCCGTTCATTGTATTTGAAATTTTAGAAAATACAAGCAAAAATGTTGTTTGGACGGGATATGTAAATGCCAATCGCACGGCATTTTTACAGCTCTATAACTATAAAACTTCAACATTTGATACAGTTGCAACAAGTGTTGCCAAAAACAGTCAAGACCTCTTAACGTTGGCGTTCAATTATGCTCATACTGACGCATACGAATTGGAAGGCAGGACGATTGCAAGGGTTTCATCTGTGCTTTATCAAAGCAATTTCGCTAATCCCGATGGTATTGTTCAACACGTTTCTGACGTTCAATACATTGTTCAAAGAAGCGCAGCTCAAGGTACATCTTCTTTGGGAAGACAAGCAAAGGATGCTCTAACAAATATTCAAGAGTATATTCTTAAAACTAATCCGGACTATGCCTTTATTTCCGGCGATTTAGTGCAAAAAACTATTGATGAGCAAGAATGGAAAGACGTGATAGAATATTTGATTGATCCTATTCTTAAAGGGAATGTTCCTTTAGGAGTTTCGAGTGGAAATCACGATGTTGGCGGACTTGTTGCCATCAATCCCGATGGTTCCAATGGACTTGACGATGTCCTTGTGTATGATTTCTATGAAAAATACGTTGGTGAAAGTAAATTTGGCAATATGTCCTATTATGGTGGTGGATTTGAAAACAATCGTTCACATTATGATATTGTTACAGTTGCGGATCACGAATTCCTATTCTTACATTTGGGCTGGGGTTCAACTGCATACGGAGTTCACGTTTCATCAAAAGACGTTAAATGGGCAAAGGAAGTTTTAGAGAAGTATCCTGATATGACGGTTGTTTTATCCACTCACGAGTATCTTAACAGCTTTGGCGGAAGAACAGCAACGGGCGAGTATATTTTTAATGAGCTTGTTAAAAAGTATTCAAATGTTAAGTTTGTTTTTTCAGGTCATGTTAACGGCTCAAGTAGTAAAATTGATTATCTTGACGATAACCTTGACGGAATGAACGATAGAGTTGTTTTGCAGCTTTTAACAGACTATCAGGAAGAAGAGCAGTTGTTTGGTGCTACGTTCATCAGAAACATACTTTTCTATAAGAATTACAATAACATTTTATTTGATATTTATTCACCCACATTCGTTGACAACGATATAGAAGTTTTTGAAAATCACAGTGTTGTTAAGTCAACATCAAGATTTGAATATGCATTTGATATTGTTCAAGATGGATTTGGGATAAAAACAAGGAATTTTAATTAGAAACCATGAAAAAGAAAGTAGATGAAAAAGATGTTTACTATAACATCGATGGGCAAGAGATAGATTTTTCTGACTATAACATACAGGAAAAAATAACGTATGAGAGCGCTAATTTCATAAGAAGAATGTGTGCTTTTGGTGTCGATTTGCTAATTATTATTTGCATATGGTATCTTTGCTCAATTTCTACGTTTAATAAGCTAAACGATTTTGTCTCTCAATTAGGTATAAATCCGAGTGATTTTGCGAATCCGCAGGTTTTGCTTGACTTTGCGAGGCTGTATCATCAAAGCATTATAAAATTGATTTTTATATTCTATTTTGTTCAAACGGTATATTTTACTCTTGTTCCTGCAATTATTGGTTGCGGTCAAACAATAGGAAAACTTTTGGCAGGTATCGGTGTCGTTGATGCAAGAACTTTAAATGAACTAAAACCCATAAAACTTATTTTTAGGGAGTTTATTTGCAGGACCTTGCTTGAAACGGTATTGATTATACCATTGCTTATATCAATAGGTATATCATTTTTTAGAGATGATTCAAAATCTTTACACGATATACTTTCTAAATCCGTTGTTATCAAAATGGATATGTATAATGTGGAATAATTTCACATTAAACTCATCAAAATGCTATCGCTTTTGTTAGCGATTGCAAACGGTTGTATAATTTAGATGCAACCGAGAAAATTTAGGGTAAATGCGCAAGGCGCTTTTGCTAATATAAATTAAAATAGTGCCGAAGTTCCACAAAAGTGGTTCAAATTCAAACGGCATTATATAGGAGAAAAATATGAAAAAACAGATTATCTCATTGCTTATCGTTATGGTAATGCTACTGTCTTGCTTAGTAGGTTGTATGCAAGTACAGGAATTGACAGAAGAAGACCTCGCTAACATGGGCTATGTCAAGAATCCGGCTGACAATGGTTGGGTTAAGGACCCCGCTAATAATGGTTGGGTACAGGATCCTGCTAACAATGGTTGGGTAAAAGATCCCGCTGCTAATGGTTGGGTAGAAGATCCTGCTGGTAATGGTTGGGTATATGACCCCGCTAACAATGGTTGGATGTCATCTGAAGGCTTTATCGGTGCTCCTAAAATGTAAGGTAAGGTTGTTCATTGGGTTCCCGGTGTACAGGCTGCAAGCGTAACTTATGAATTGGATTTGGCAGGCGAAACAGAGTATGACGTACTTCTTAACGGAAAACTTTTGGAAGAGTATGTTGACTTTACATATGACGAATCCACAAAGGAATTTGAAATCTTGGGTACAACCTTGTATGATTTGGAACTTGAATTGGGTAAATATGCAGGTTATGTATTCACAGAGGGTGGTTATGCAAGATTTGAGGTTATCGTTATTGCAAGTGCTACTGAAGAAGGATCAACAATTCCTATGAAGACAATTAATGACATCAACCTTTCCGCAATGCCTACAATGGCTATTACAGAGCCCATTCCCGGTGTAGCTGATTTGTTCATTACTGAAGTAAGTACAGATATGGGTCACTACAACTATATCGAAGTATTCAACAACACAACTGAAGCATACAACTTGAAGGACCACAGAATCGTATTTGCAAACTTGACACAGCAGGGCAAATCCGAAGCAACTAACGGTGTATTTGATATGGCTCTCGGCGGTGCAAGTGCAGCTTATATTTATCAGGATTATGAAATTCCTGCACTTTCAAGCGCAATTATTTGGATCGTTAATACATCTCCTTGGGAAGTAGCAAGTAATAAGCTTTCCGAAGCTGAAGGCGTAGCGTCTCTTCTTTTGGGCGACGCTGAAGGTAACTTGAACGTTGCAAAATTTAAGGGCGTTTACGGTCTTGATGAATCCACATTGGTATTCCCCGTAAGAACAAACTATATGATTGGTAGATCCGACTATGGTGATCTCAGCACAGGTTGGGGAACAGCTCTTTCTAAGGGTTCTTCTAACAGATGGGCAGACATTAACTCATCTGTAGCGGATAGAGGTGTTCAAATTCAGAAGATGGATGAAACAAAGGTATTTAAGACTGAAGACGGCAAGTTCTATACTATCGAAATGGACGTTTTGAATAGAGAAGAAGATATCTATGCTGACGGTAAGCTTGACGAAAACGATAATTTGCTTATCAATCCCGATGCTGGAATTTCAGGTTCAAATAGACAGTTTATACACGCTATATTTGCAAGAAGAGTATACGTTACATCCGAAACTGATTTGACACCCACAGGACAAGTATTGGTAGCTGCTGACGGTATCGACCTTTACAATCAGAACACAGCTAACTACTATGCTATGTATACAGGTGGCTTCATTACTCCCGTTGCAACTGCACTTGTATATCCCGATATCACAACAAATGATGCAGGCGAAGATGCAGCAGCTAAGTGGGGCAAGAGCTATACAACATTTGCAATGCAGTATCAGGCACCCGCTGCAGGCGAGCATTTGTCCAAGTTCATTCCTCTTGAGGGCGAAAGAACTAAATACGAAACTATGTTTGCAGGAAATGCACTCATGCTTTCCGGTTTGGGACAGGAATTTGCAGGCTATGCTGCAAACACTGAGGTTAAGGTTCCCGAGTCAAATGTATATCCTACAGACTATTTGGCTGAAAACCATAACACAGCAGGCAGAGTTACTGCTATGATGATTCCTACTCAGGAATAATCAATATTGACGCAATAAAATAGCATAAATTTAATTATGCTTAAAGTCCAATGATTTAGGACTATAATGTGCAAGAGGCTAAATTAATTTTAGCCTCTTGCTAAATCAATTTATATTGTTATTATGATATTTATCTACTGAAAATTAGGTAGATTGTTACTATAAAGGAATGAAAATATGAAAATAATTGCTTTTATTCTTTCGATTTTATTATGTTTTACTTTTGTTGGCTGTTTTGGGCAGTCCTCAAGTATAACAACTAACCCCACCACTTCAAGTAAAACCACCACAAGTACAACTATAAGTACAACCACAACAACGAGCGGTCAAGGAGAGGGCAATATGGATCCAGATAACACAGAAAAAAAGGACGGTTATGTCATTTACATAAATTTAGACGGCTTTGGAAAGTATTATTATGACGTCGCCAAAAGCAGAAATTTAGTTCCAACGCTGCAGTCGATTTTGGGAGAGGGTGCGGTGTTTACAAACTTAAAAACACTTTCTCCATC
>JAGBYG010000112.1 GCA_017628875.1 Clostridia bacterium | reverse complement strand
TTATTCCAATGCTTGATAATCGCTATTACGCGGCAATCATCCCAAAGAGTCCCTTGACCCCAAATAAAGATTTCGAAAATACCGTTACCGAGATTGTTGAGTCGATGACTCCATCTGTTCCAGCCGTTAAAGTCACCCATAAGGTAAACCTCGTGTGCAGCGGGAGCCCACTCGCGATAGTACCAGCCATTCTCTACCTTATGAAAACCAAAATAATGGTGTCCGTTTGCAAAATCAATAAGTTTTCCATTATCGCCAACAAGCTCTCTTTTCTTGTTGTAGTAATTTTGCATTCTCAGATTAATGTCTGACTCAAAGGGCAAAAGCGAGGGATCGTATTCAAAAATCTTATAGCTCATAATTACCTCCAAGGTATGTTTATATCTTTATTATATACCTATTTTACAATAAAGTCAAGAAGAAAAAAGGCGATAACCTTAAAGATTATCGCCTTAAATCTACTGTTTTGCAAGTTGTTCCTTCTGGTATTGAAGCATATAAAGATCATAATATCTTCCGCGCTTTGCAAGAAGCTCAAAATGATTTCCCTGCTCAATTATCTCACCATGTGAAAGAACGATGATATTATCTGCGTGCTGAATAGTTGACAAACGGTGTGCAACGATAAGCATCGTGCCTATATTCATCATCTTTTCAAGTGAATCCTGAATAAGAAGTTCTGTTTCGGTATCAATATTCGCAGTTGCTTCATCAAGAATCATAACGCTTGGCTTGTGAATAATAGTTCTTGCAAACGAGAGAAGCTGACGCTGTCCTGCAGAGAAGTTATTACCTCTCTCGCGTACCTCTTCATCAAGACCGTCCTTTAACTTGTCAATAAAGTGGTCTGCATTAACGTATTTACAAGCAGCCATAATTTCTTCATCAGTAAAGCTTTCTTCACGAAGAACGATATTTGAACGAATTGTTCCTGAGAAAAGGAACACGTCCTGAAGCATCTGACCGAAGTGACGACGAAGTGAAGAAATCTTAATATCTCTTATATCAATTCCGTCAATAAGAATCTGTCCCTTTTGAATATCGTAGTTTCTGCAGATAAGTGAAAGAATAGTTGTCTTTCCCGAACCGGTTGAACCAACAAATGCAACTGTATCCTTTGCCTTGATCTTAAAGGATACGTCCTTAAGCACCCATTCCTCACCCTCATAAGCGAACCAAACGTTTTTAAATTCGATGTTGCCCTCAACGTGTTCAAGCTCAATAGCACCCTCGCTATCAACAACCTCGGGCTTCATATCCATAATTGTAAAAATCTTCTCTGCTGAAGCGAAAGCTGATTGAAGTCTGTTAAACTGATCTGCAAGGTTTTGAATAGGATCAAAGAACGTCTGTATATACATATAGAACGAAACGAGAACATCGGATGTAATAATCAATCCCATAAAGCCCACGCCCTTGATATATCCCTTTGCCGAGAAATAGAAAAGACAAAGTACGCTTGAAATATAAAGCATATAGATTATTGGACGAAATACGCTAAACACAAGTATCTGGTCACGCATTGCCTTGCCAAGCTTGTTGTTTTTAGCAACGAATTCCTTTTTCTTTCTGTTTTCCTGATTAAAAATCTGAATGATTTTAATACCCGAAAGGTTTTCAGAAAGGAAGGTATTAATATCAGTAGTACCGTCCTTAACGCGTCTGAAAGCTCTTCTTGAAAATTTACGGAAAATTAGCGTAAAGAAGAAGATAAACGGAACGAAGCAAAGCACCATAAGTGTGAGTGCGTAATTAAGCATAAACATGGCTACAATTATCGCAATAACAAGGAAAATATTTTTGACAAGGTTTGTCAAAATTTGAGTAAACATCATAGAGATCGCGTTAGTGTCATTTGTAACACGGGTTACGAGTTTACCAACCGGCATATGGTTGAGCTGCGAGTGCGAAAGACTTTCAATATGCGTGAAAACGTCCTCACGAAGTGCAGAAAGTATCTTTTGACCAATTTTTTGCAAAAGTATCGCCTGAAGGTATTGGAATACAAGCGAAGTAATAAGAATAATAGCATAAATTGCTATATAGAGCAAAAGCTGATTCATCTCAAAATCAGTTTCAAGGAATTTGATAATAAATCCCATAAGACGTGGAGAAACCACGCTATATGCTATAGAAAAGACCATAAGAAGAGCAACTATAATAAACTGTCCAATATGCGGCTTTCCATAATGAAGCAAGCGCTTCATTATTTCGGAGTCCTTCATATTTCTGTCAAAGCCGATCTCTTCTTTTTTGTTTTTAATCGTCATATAGGCGATCGTGAATATTACGGTAAATAAACCGACAACACCGCCTACAAACAAGAGAGGAAAATATTCGTTCATATCTTACGCCCCCTTTTCTTCTTCGAGCTTTTGAAGCTCTACCATAAGTTTATAGTCAGAACATCTTTCAACAAGCTCATTATGTGTTCCCACGTCTTTGATTTTACCATCATCGACGAAGATAATCTTGTCCATTTTTTCAACCGTAGAAATACGGTGAGCAATCAAAATAGTAGTTCTTCCGCGTCTGTTTTCACGAAGGTTATCTATAATAACCTTTTCGGTCTTTGTATCAACAGCACTTACAGAGTCGTCAAGAATAAGAATTGATGCTTCCTTCATAAGTGCGCGTGCGATAGATATTCTCTGCTTTTGGCCACCCGAAACCGTAACACCGCGCTCGCCGAGGATTGTAGCATACTTTTCGGGGAATTCAGAAATGTTCTCGTGCACGTCAGCAAGCTTTGCTGCCTTAACAACCTCATCGGAGCTTGATGCATCGCGTGAAAATGCGATGTTATTTTCTATCGTATCGCTAAACAAGAAGTTGTCCTGCGGAACGTACGCACAAAAATCACGGAGTGTCTTGATCGGTATAGTATTTACATCTTTACCATCAATAAACAAACTGCCGTTGGGAACGTTATAAACTCTCAAAATAAGATCAACGATTGTTGTCTTACCCGATCCTGTCTTTCCTATAATACCAACGTTCTCACCTGCACAAATCTTGAAATTAATGTTTTCAAGAACGTTGTAATCACCATCGGGATATGCAAAATCAAGATTTCTAAATTCAATATCACCCTTAATATACTCAACATTTTCAACGGAAGATCCGTCAACAACGTCGGGCTTTGCATCAAGAAGCTCAGAAATTCTCTTGAGTGACGCTTTTCCGCGGCTCGTCATATCAATAAGCATTGAAAGAGCCATCACAGGCCAAACGATTGATGTAAAATATCCATAAAACTCAATAAGCTGTCCAACTTGGAAATCCCCTTTGTAAACGAGATATCCACCGTAACCGAGGATAACACAGATAACCGAGTTAACAAAGAACGTTACTGAAATATGCAAAAGAGTAGAAATTCTAGTAAATTCAATATTTACCTTTTCATTTTCTTTATTAAGCTTTTTAAATGCCCAAAGCTCCTTAAATTCCTTAACGAATGCCTTGATAACTGCAATACCGGAGAAGTTTTCCTGTGAAAAATCAGAAAGCTGTGAGAATTTTTCCTGTCTCTCTTCCCACTTTTTCGTCATATACTTGCCAACGAAAGTACCTACCGCAAAAAGCAAGAACATCGGAATAAATGCAAGCAAGGTAAGCATGGGATCAAGCTTTGACATTTTATAAATAGCAAGACCGGTAAGAGCAAGTGCGTCAACGAGCATCAAAGTGCCATCGCCGAAGCACTCATTTATAGTGCTCAAATCATTTGTAAAGAGCGACATCATATTGCCGACCTTATTAACTTGATAGTACTGCTGTGAAAGATCCTTGCAATGATCGAACATTCTTTCACGAAGGTCTGTTTCAACCTTTATCGCTGTGCCGAACATACAAATTCTCCACAAAAATCTACCCAATGCCATAACAAGTATAGTCAGTATCATCGGAGCACAAATTTTGTCAAGCAAAAAGTTAAGATCAAATGGAACTTCTTGCCCACCAATTGTAATCATACCATTTTTGCTGCCAAGTCCCGTTACTACATAGTTGTAAAATTCTGGTATCTTAAGCTGAAAATAATCAACGGAAACAAGGGCGATAACACCCAAAAGCAAGGCAAAAATATGCTTCAGATAATACTTATTAACGTACTTTCCAAATATCATGGCAATCCCTCCTTTGTAAAAAAATCTAAACTTAATTATATCACAAATAATAAAAATATGCAACAAAAAACATAAAAAAACAGTCAAAAAAAGCAAAATTCAAGATTTGTTAACAAAAAGAACTATGTTTATCAACAAATATTTACAAAACACTAAAAAATCCCCCTTGTTATTTGTTTTTATTTGTGATAAAATATCTCTTGACATAAATTAAGGAGAACAAAATATGTTAATTCCAACTATTATTTCAGGTATTATATTTTTAATATTATCACTCATTTCATTGGCAGCTTATATTTGCTTTTTAATGGTGTTCAAAACGTCAAAAAGAAAAAAATTAAAGGATGGTGAATATGACTTTCCTCCCGGTGATATTTATGAACCATTTTATCCCCAAATGAAGATTTGGACGGACGATATTCGTTCAAGAAAGCGCGAGCTTTGTGAGATAAAATCCTTTGACGGACTCACTTTGCGTGGTTACTATTATGAATATTCCCCCGACTCTCCCCTTGAGCTTATTTTTCACGGCTATAGCGGTAATGCAGAGCGCGACCTTTCAGGCGGTGTTGAACGCTGCGCAGCTCTTGGCAGAAGTTGTATTCTTATAGATCATCGTGGCGCGGGAATGAGCGAAGGTAGTGTTTGCTCGTTCGGAGTAAATGAACGTCGCGACTGCCTTTCTTGGATAGATTTTGCCACACAAAAATTCGGAAAAAAACGCCCTATAATCATCGGCGGAATTTCAATGGGTGCGGCAACTGTAATGATGGCTTCAGGTGAGAATTTGCCCGAAAACGTTGTTTGCGTTATGGCAGATTGCGGATATTCCTCTCAAAAAGACATAATTTGCAAGGTGGTTAGAGAAATGAAGCTTCCTGCAAAAATTATTTATCCAATCATTAAACTCGGTGCAAAATTATACGGTCATTTCGACCTTGAAGAAACAACACCCATAGAAGCTGTTGCGAAATCCCAAACACCTATAATTTTTATTCACGGAGATAATGACGATTTTGTCCCCCATTCAATGAGTGTTGAGTGCTTTAATGCTTGCTCTACTCCAAAGAAAATGGTAACAATAGAGGGTGCAGGACACGGCCTCGCCTTCCCCGCAAACCAACAAAAATATATTGAGTCCTTAAGGGAATTTCAATACGAAGCAAATTTATTTGGATAAAAACACCCCCGCGCTCAATCGAGCACGGGGGTGAAATTTTATCAGAATATTATTCTATTGTAAGTATAATGTTCTTATTTTGACTGTTAAATGCAACAGTCAAAGTCTTGCCTGCGGGTACAATTACAATAGCATTACCATCATTATTAGTAGTAACCTCAACACCGTTGTCTACAACGTTGCTAGCACCGTAGTTAGGATTATTCCAGCTATGATCTGTAACTACCTTAAAGGAAAACTCAATATCAGCACCTGTATTGTTTGTAAATGATTTTGTAAACAATCCTGTTGTGGAATCATAAACCAAACCATTAGCTGCGAGTTCAGGAGCCCATGCAGTTCCAAGGAACTCAGCACTGCTACCTGCTATTGTATATGTGTGCTCTGTCAAATCAACAACTTCATAAGAAACTGTAACAGAACCGTCTTCATTAACAACAAGTGTAAATACAACATCTACACCGCCGGGAACAAGCATCTTTTCGCCACCATTAGCCACGAATGTACCCTTGCTACCTGAAACGTATGCCGGTGTCATAAGTTTTTGGCCTGCACCTGTTGTAATATAAACATAGTGGTTGCTGCCGGCATTAAACTTAACAGTAAGCTTACCGTCTACAAATTTGTAATTTGTACCTTCATAGTCCGCATCGTTAAGGTAACCTGCAAGATAGTAAGCATCTGTTTCAGTGGGTTCTTCAGTTGCATTAGGATCATATGTGAAACCTGTTACAAGATTGCCGTCTGCCCAATCCATCTTCCAAGCATTCACACCGGAAATTGCTGATGTAGGAATGTCAGGTGACTTGTCAAGATCGTAAGGTTCTTTATCTTTGTTACCTGTAAACATAAATCCTGTTACACCCACGGGAAGCTCAATAGAATATACATCGTGTCCGTTAAGTGTACCAACCTTGGTCATAGGTGCACCGGGCATTTCTGTACCAACAAATCCTTCTCCGCCCCAATAGTGGCAAGAAACGTTTGTCCAGAGCCAGTTGTTTTCAAAGTAAACAGTAACAGACTCAGTCAATGCAGGACCGTTGCTCTCACTAGGATTGCCTCCGCCTTGTGAAGGTCTTGTGGGAACTGTAGCATTTATTCCCCACGCACCTGTAGCATTGCCGTCAGTTTTATCTTTAGCATCTTCGTACATAACAAAGTAATTTTCACCACTTTCAAGGATATAAAGGTTTTCAGTCTGATTCCACTTAGCATCCCAAGTATTTTCAGTAGCCTCGCCATCCATTCTGCAGAATATTACGTTTCCGTAGCCTGCAGGAACAGTTGCACTGTAAATGCCATTATCGCCTGCGATCAAATCAACCCAATTGTTATCAGATGTATTAGATGTGCTCCAATAGTAAACTGCAAAACGCGCTCCATCAGCAAGCCAAGTTGCATTGGGTACAAAATAAATTGTTGTGTCAGTTGTAGGAACATAGGGATTATCAGTAGATTCACCACTATTATCACCGCCTTCGTTACCGCCTGCAGTAAATCCAACGTCAACTTTATTACCGTTAGCATCTGTAACAACAACCTCTCTTGTCTTTACATTGAGTGTGATTGTATAAGTGCCGGCTTCATCAATATGAAGGTCATTACCTACACCACCGGGATAGTACACAAGAGAAGCAAAGTTGAACACTTTAAACTTAACCGCAGAGGTTACTTCCCAAACGTATGTCCAAGTTACATTATCAGTTGTAGTAAATTTATAGTCGTCTTCGCTATAATTCTCGCTCCAACCATTGTTGTCGCCAATCAAACGAATATCATCGGGCAAGCTTTCAAGCGCTTCAATAAACTTGAAGTCCATTACGTCTGCATCAGCATCGTAAGAGATCTCATACTTACCGCTCATACCTTCAGCAACAACAAAGTTGTTGTTTTCGCCTGCTGTAAATACTACGTTACCGTCAGCATCCTTAACGGAGCCGTCAGCAAAGCCGGCCATCTTATCGATTGCCTTTTCGTTGTCCCAACCCATATCGTTAGTCATCTTGAACTGGTCGCCTTCATACAAGGTCAATGTAACTCTATAGATTCCGTCTTCACCTGCAGTCAAACCAAGATTTCTTGCTGCATCTTCATGCTTCCAGTTATTACACTTCTTAAGGTCACCCTTACCTGCACCGATGAGGTACCAGTCGGGTGTTGGAACGTCAATAGGACCTTCATCGCCGCCTATGAAAGAAGCATAAATAATCATACTCTTTGTAACGGGCTTTGTGAAATCGAACTTTTTGATATAGGGTCTTTCATACCAACCCTTGAACTCTCCACTGCCTTCGGGAATCCATTCGGTAAGCAATGTTCCCTTTTCAACCACTTCTTCTTTTAAAAGTCTTTGTCCCTGCATCCAAGTAATGGTTACGAATGTTTTTCCGCCTGAAACTCCACCATTGGGATCGTCAACAGATCCGCAACCCGCAAAAATGGACAATGAAAGAACAAGAACTAAAAGAAGGGATAATATTTTCATTGTTGTTTTCATATTATTCTCCTTATTAACATATAAAATCGAGTCAATAGGTCTAATTACTGAACGTAAACAAGAATACCGCCTGCGGGTACGCTTACGTTACCTGCACCCTGAGTTGCCTGAGAAGTTGCACCTGCCTTATCAACAGTTGCTACGAGCTTCCAAGAGCCGCTGGGCATTGAGAAGCTTTCATTAGAACCGGAAGCATTGATAAGAACAATCGCCTTCTGGTTACCAAGCGTGTACTGAAGAGCCAATCCGCAGTTACCAAGACTGCTTGACTGGATGTTTGTAGCAACGTCAGAGAAGATAGGATATGCCTTTCTCATTGCAACAAGACCTGCATAGTACTGTACCATCTTGTATTCTTCAGATGTAGCGGTAAGTGTATTCCACTTAAGGTTGTTTGTTTCGTCGCAAGAGCTATAGCTGTTTTCGTCGTACTCACCGGGAACAAGGTTACCTTCCTTATCATAGAAGGGCTTTGTTCTGAGCATTTCTTCACCCGCCTGTACGAAAGGTGTACCCTTTGATACAAAGAGAATAGCCGCACCAAGACGGTTAGCTTTTGCCTTAGCAGTTGTGCTGCCGCCCATTGTCAATGTGAGCTGGTCCCAAAGAGCAAGGTTATCGTGAGCACTCATATAGTTAATAACCATGTTATTAGAAACTCTCCAGCCTGCGCCACTTGCGTTACCGCCCAAGATACCGAACAATACCTTGTTCAAGTTATCAGAATTTGCGCCGCCGTTAAGGATACCGGATGTGATTTCACCAAATCCGCTGTTACCCTTAAGACCATTTCTGATTGCATCGTTAAATACTGCGATAGAACCGATAGCAGTGTTTGTGGGAGTGATCTTTCCGATATTTGTCTGGTTTGCCTGCTCACTACCGTCAGTTGTGCTACCCATTGTCCAACCTTCACCGTAGATGATTGCGTTGGGGTTAACTGCATGAACTGCTTCTTCAACAAGTCTCATTGTTTCAAGATCGTGAAGACCCATAAGGTCGAAACGGAAGCCGTCAAGGTTGTATTCTGTAATCCAATATGTCAAGCTGTCAACCATATACTTTCTATACATATAACGTTCGGAAGCAGTATCGTTACCACAACCGGAAGCATTCTGGTTAGCGCCATTTGCGTTATATCTATAGTAGTAATAAGGAACGATTCTATGGAAGTTACTGTCAGTTGCACTGAATGTGTGGTTATAAACAACGTCCATGATAACGCCAATACCCTGATTGTGAAGAGCTTGAACCATCTGCTTATACTCGTTGATTCTTACTTCACCGTCATAGGGGTTAGTAGAGTAGCTACCTTCGGGAACGTTGTAGTACTTGGGGTCATAACCCCAGTTGAATCCGCTTTCAGGATTTTCTTCCTTAACTGTTGCATAGTCGTAAGAAGGAAGAAGGTGAACGTGTGTTACACCGAGATTCTTAATATAGTCAACGCCTGCGGGAAGACCGTTAGCATTTGTACGACCTGTTTCTGTAAATGCAAGGTACTTGCCCTTGTACTGAGAGCTTTCAAGCATATTAGAGAAGTCACGAACGTGAATTTCCCAAATGAAAGCATCGGAGTAAGAGTCAAAGTTAACTGTACCGCCGAATGTGGGGTCAAAGTCAACGTCTGTCCAACCGTTGGGGTTTGTCTTGTCAAGATCAACTACCATACCTCTGTTACCGTTAAGACCTGCTGCCTTTGCATAGGGGTCAACAGCTTCCTGGGTACCAACAGCGGTAGTTACGGTGTAGGTGTAATATGTGCCGTGGCCACACTCTTCGGTGAAGGACC
>JAGBYG010000111.1 GCA_017628875.1 Clostridia bacterium | reverse complement strand
CTCTCTCTTCCCATCGCCTTTATGAAAATAGAGGGTGGATACGGAGTTTCTCCTCGTTGGGGAGACAAGCTCAGAAAGGGAAAAATGCGCTCCTACGTTTCGAGAGTCGTTGAGCCTGAGGAGTACAAATCTCTTTCGGATGATGAATTTATGAAGCTGATAAACGAAGAACTCTATGTCAACGAGGCAAAGGTGGACGGTGAATACGTAGGCAAGGACTTGGCAGAATATCTTGAAAGAGCAATTTATTACTGCCCCGAGTGTGGACTTTCCACTTTTGAGAGCCACGGTGACAAGATAGAGTGTAAAAAGTGCGGAATGAAGGTGAAATACCTTCCCACAAAGGAGCTTCAAGGTGTAAACTGTGAGTTTTCTTACCGTTTTGTTGCTGATTGGTATGAGGCCCAGTTGAATTTTGTTAATAAGCTCGACCTCCTCTCACTTGTTAGCGAGCCGATTTACTGTGAGAAGGGTTCTATTTTTGAGGTTGTCGTATATAAAAACAAGAAAATTATCAGCGAAAACGTTGAAATTTCACTTTTTGGTGACAGAATTGACGTTTCGGGCGAGGATGCGAATTTCGTGTTCTTGTTTGATGACATTCGCGCGATTACAGTTTGTAGTAAAAACAAATTAAATCTCTATTATGGAGATAAGGTTTATCAAATAACGGGCGGTGAAAGATTTAACGCGCTTAAGTACGTAAATCTTGTTTTCCGTTACAGAAATATCAAAAAAGCAGAAAAAGGAGAAGAACATGTCGAATTTTTGGGACTCTAATGTGTGGAGCTTTATGCTCTTAATGACCTTGCTTTTAGGCAGTTTAATGGTGGCAAACATCTTCAAAAGAAGGGTGCCTTTTCTTAAAAACTCACTCATACCGAACTCCGTTCTCGGTGGAATTATTATTCTCATGGTGGAATGGATTTACAAGTTTATCGCAAAAAGACCGTTCTTTGACTCTGCTATGTTTGGATATAGCGGCCACGATACACTTGAAATCATTACATACCATTGCTTGGCTCTTGGCTTTATTGCGTCCTCGTTCAATACGAATGATGCCAAACTTACAAAAAAGAGAGTTGGCGAAATTTTCAACACAGGTGTGACCACAGTTGCAACTTATCTTATTCAGGGTGTTGTGGGACTTGTTATCACTATTGTTGTTGCGGGTCTTGTTACAGGATTTTTCGCAGGATCCGGCATTTTGCTTCCCTTTGGTTACGGACAGGGAACAGGGCAAGCGCTCAACTGGGGTGCGATTTATGAATCCGAACACGGATTTGTTAACGGAAGAAGCTTTGGACTTACCATTGCGGCGCTTGGATTTTTGTCCGCAGCTATTGGCGGTGTAATTCATCTCAACGTTGCGAAGGCGCGCGGCAAGCTTAAGCTTTCAAAAAGAACTGATGGTTCACTTCACACAGATGAGATTGAAGAAAAGGGTGAAATTCCCATGCAAGAAAGCGTTGATAAAATCACCGTTCAGCTTGCATTCATCTTCATTGCATACGGCTTGGCGTATGCGATTATGGCAGTTCTTGGCAACCTTTTGCCCGGAATGAAAGCGACGATTTACGGCTTTAATTTCCTTCTTGGTGTTCTTGCGGCTACACTTGTTAAGGTGATAGTTAAATTCCTTCAGAACAAGAAGATCATCAGAAGAAAATACACAAACAACTTCCTTATGACCCGTCTTTCGAACCTTTTCTTTGACGTAATGGTTGTTGCGGGCGTTGCGGCTATTCGCCTTGAAGCGCTTGAGCAGTATTGGTGGATTTTGGCGATCCTTGGTGTTGCGGGACTTGTTATTTCTTATGCTTATAACAGATTTGTTGCTAAAAAGCTCTTCCCCGAATATCACGAGGAGCAGTTTATGGCGATGTTTGGAATGCTTACGGGCACTGCGTCTACGGGTATCATTTTGCTTCGTGAGATCGACCCTGAATTCAAGACCCCCGTTTCCGATAACCTTGTTTATCAGAATTTCCCTGCGATAGTATTCGGCTTCCCGCTTATGATTTTGGCAAATCTTGCGCCTGTAAACCCTGTACTTACAACGGTGATCCTTGGCGTGATGTTTGTGGCGCTGAATATCATCTTGTTCAGAAGCTATATTTTTAAAAAGAGAAAATAAACTAAAAAACTAAAGCTCCCTTGCAAAAGGGGGCTTTTTGTGTGCACTTCAAATTTTGATTTGTCGGGGAGTTGCCGCCGCCCTGCGTTGTTTTCTCGATAAACCCCAATTTATCGCGCGCGTATATATAGATTGTAGAAAGCGCAAAAAATGACAAACATTGACAAGGTGTAAAAACTATGGCATAATGACTTACAAAATGAGATGCTATACCTTTATTTTGGAATAATGTTTCGTTTGAAATTTGATTTGTGTAAATTGCAGCCCGCGCGGCTCGTTTACATAGACAACAACAATTTTTTATACATTAAGGAGGTAATGTAATGAAAAAACAACAAAAAGGCGTTTACTCTCGTTGAAATGCTTATGATTATTGCAATTTTGGCGATTCTCGCATCCGTTGCAGTCGTAGGATATACCGCCTTCATCAAAAACGCTGCGGTTTCCAACGACGAGAAAATTGCGACGCAGATGACTCGTTGTCTTGAGGCGCTTAAGGCGGATTCAACGAGTAAATATTACAACAAGGATATTACTGCCGGCGATGTTCGTGAATTGACAAAGCTTATCCTTGAGGAATCGGGTTCAGCTGAACTTGTGGCAGAGTCTGCTAAATATGGATATGATTTTTATTTCGATCTTGAGGCAGATGAATACATAGTTGACAAGACCGAAAATGTGAGAAATGCTGCCCGCAATGTGATTTTGGGCGCAAATGCTGCTGATGACGATAAAAAAGAAATAAGACTTGAAAACTCATTCACACAAGGTAATAGATATTTCTTGGCATCTACGGGTGGTTCTGAGTTGACAGAGCTTGTTAATGATTTCTTTACACTTGGAGATTCTCTTGATATTGTGGGTGCTATGGAACCTCTTTCCAAGGTTAATGGTCTTGGAACTACCGAAATTGCGATCAACTATGTTGAGGCGAGTATTAAGGCTTCCGCTACGGTGACTATCACAATAACCGAATAGGGGTTTACATATAATATGAAGCTTTAAAGCAAAAATAAAAAAACGAGGGCGCGAGAAATCGCACCTTTTTTTGCGCATTTTAGGGGCTATTTCGAATTTGTAATTATTTGTTCACAATTAGTCATAAATTTGCAACAATTTGTTCACAGAAAACATCCCTTTTCGCTTTGCTTTTTTAATTACAAAAGAAGATATTTGCCTTATTATATATAATATAATGAAGAAAACCGCTTTTGCACCGGATTTTTGGCGGGGCGCTCAAAAATGAGTGAGCTGCGCTTTTTGGTGCAGCAAAACGCGAAAAACCTTGAAAAATCAAGGAAAATCGGGTGTTGGAGTGAAAAAATCCCTAAACACGTTTTGTGTGAAAAAATAAGCATTTTTAAAAAATCCATTATTGACAGTGAGGCAAAATGAACAAAACACGGTCAATTTGGTGTGGATTTGATGGTAAAAATCGACAAAACGAGCGCTGGAAGTTTGGGTAGAATAAAAAAATAAGCAGTGATAAAAAAGAGGTATTAACAAAAATGTAATAGTGTTAATTTTTTTAATTTCGAGCAAAATCGAAATAAAAAGTGCTTTTTTCAAAAAAAGCTAACAAGTTCGTAAACACCCGAAATACAAGGGTTTGCAGAAAACCGTTAAAAAATTAACACTTAAAAACTCAAAAAAATTAACACAAATAATTTTTTGAAATTTTTTTAATTTTTTTTAAAAAACCTATTGACAAAATAAAAATGCCGTGTTATAATGAGCCATAATCTTTGAAAAGGAGAAAAAATTATGACAAAAAGATTAACAAAACTTATTGCTCTTGCACTTGTTTTTGTAATGTGCGCAGCAGTTCTCACTGCTTGTCCTGGTAATGGATCTGGAGTTGTAACTCCCGCAACATTCAAACAGGCAGAGTACAACACAACTACTGTGGTTATGCCCAGTAACTGGAACGAACTCACTTATACCGATGGTAATGATACACAGATCCTCGGTTACATTGGCTCTTCTTTCTTCGACTATGACTACAAGTTCGAAAATGATAAGAAGTACAATGAAGACGGTTCTATTAACGTTGAAGGCATCGTTCCCGGTGCTTACACAACAAACTTCTCAGCAGCAACAAAGCTTGAAGACGTAACAAGCACAGTTGATGCTAAGTGGGGTTACACAGATGAACACAAGGCTTCCGGCGGCTATGCTTGGAAGATCACACTTCGTGATGATCTTAAGTGGCACGACGGCACACCTATCACTGCTGAAGATTTCGAATATTCTATGCAGCAGACTCTTGACCCCGAATTCATGAACTATCGTGCTAATACATACTACGATACACTCATGATTAAGAACGCTAAGAACTACTTCTATCAGAATCAGGCTGGCGTTTATGAAACTCTCGCTTCCATGTATGACTCTATCGCGGCAGCACAGGCTGCAGGCGAAAAGGTATTTGTTAAGCCTACAAACCTCTTTAGCGGCATTGAAACTTTCGTTGATGAAGCCGGCAATCCTATGCCTGAGTGGATTCCTGTTGATGCTACACTTTATGCTGATCCCGCAGACTGGGCAGCAGGCACTGCAGCACAAAACGGTCTTGATGGTGCTTGGATCGTAGCAACTTACGGTGCAGCTTACCTTGAACCCGGTAAGTCCTACGAAACATCTGTTGCTGTATACGTAGAAAACCAGATTCGTCACGTTGAGTGGTCTGAAGTTGGTATGTATGCAATTCCTGAAGAAAACGCTATCGTAGTTTGCCTTGATAAGTCCTACGCTCTCATTCAGGAAGATGGCAACCTTTCTTACCAGGCAGCTTACTATATGGCAGGTCTTCCTCTTGTAAAGAGAGATCTTTATGAGGCTTGCAAGCAGGAACCCGCTGAAGGTGCTACACTTAAGACATCTAACTACAACTCTTCTCTTGAAACAACAGCAAGCTGGGGTCCCTACATGCTCGTTGAATTCGAGGCAGGTTCTCACTACAGACTTGAAAAGAACCTTAACTGGTATGGTTGGGGTATGGAACAGTACAAGAACCAGTACAACGTAACAGCTATCAACACACGTAAGGTAGAAGAAGCTACAACTCAGTGGATGGGCTTCCTTGCTGGTAACTATGACGATTCCTCTCTTGATACATTTAACATTGATGAATACTTGGATTCCAAGTACGTTAAGTTCTCTCCTGGTGATGGCGGTATGTATGCTGTTCAGCTTTACAGCAACCTTCCCGTACTTAAGGCGAGCGGTAACAACAATGGTATCCTTGCTATCGATGAATTTAGACAGGCTATCAACCTTGCTCTTGACAGAAGCGACGTTATTGAGAAGGTGTGGCCCGGTACAGCGGCTCCTTTGTTCGGTCTTTTGAGCCCTCAGTACTACTATGATATCGAAAACTCTCCTTATCTTGAGGATGGTGGTAACTACCGTAACAACCCTGTTGCTATGAAGGGCGTTCTTCGTGCATACGGTTACGTAGAGGCTGCTGATGGCACATGGTCTATTAACAACCTTTCCGGCCTTTCACTTGAAGATGCTTATTCGACACTTACAGGTTATAACCCTGAACTTGCTAAAGAGAAATTTGCAGAGGCTGTAGAAAAGCTTTTGGCTGATACTGAATACTATGGATATGATCCTTCTAAGAAGGTTACTATTATCTTCGGTGCTTCTGCTGATACCGACAAGCAGAGATTCAGAGCTAACTAGATGAACGAGCATATTGCCAACCTTGCTAAGGGCACAGCTCTTGAGGGTCAGATTGAAGTTGTATTCGATGCATCAGCTGCTGCTGAATGGTCAGATGCTTTCCGTTCAGGTAAGACACAGATCGGTTTCGGTTACGGCTTCCGTGGTAACTTGTTCAATCCTTTCGATATTATCGGTGCTTTCGTTAACCCTGATGATGACCTCAACTACCATATGTACTGGGATACATCTGCTATCGACTTGACACTTACATTGCCCGAAGGCAATTACGAGGGTGCAGGCCAGACTCACACAATGAGTGCTCAGAACTGGTTCTACTGTCTCAACGGTCTTGCAGAATCCGAAGGTCAGGAATACACATATGACTGGGGCGCAGGTAAGGCTGACGTTGAAGCAAGAATTATCATTCTTTCTGCTCTTGAAGAACTCGCTCTTCAGACCAGCCGTACAATCATGCTTATTACTGATGCGGGTGGATCATTCCTTGGTGCTAAGTTCTCTTACTTCAATGATGAGTACAACGTATTTATGGGCTTTGGTGGTCTTAGATACATCGTTGTTAACTACACAGATGCTGAGTGGACTGAATACGTTGAATCTCAGAATGGTGACCTTTCTGCAGAATACAAGAAGTCTGAATAATTTATAGCAATTATTGAAGATTAATGCTTCTAAGCAAAATAGCGGTGAGCAAAATTGCTCACCGCTCGTTTTGGTATTTTGTAATATAGCTGATGAGAGCCGTACTTATAGACTTTTATCAGTCCGGCTCCCTTCAGCTATAAAACTGAGGGGTAAAACCCAACAAAAATAACAAACAGAGGAGAAAAAATCCATGTATATGTTTAAATACGTGATGAAACGTTTGGGCTTGATGCTCTTTACGTTTGCCATCATTTTTACAATGTGCTTCGTGCTCATTAAGCTCCTACCTATTCCCACTAATATAATGCCCGGACAAGACCCGGAAATTGTTTATAAAACTCTTGAGGGCAGAGGTTGGATTATGAATCCTGTTGAGGGAGAAAACGGTGTATGGACTTATGACAGAGTTCCTGTTTTTAAGCAATATGCTACTTATCTTATCAGAGTTTTCAGAGATGGTGACTTTGGTATTGCCACCACATTCCGTGAATATGCTAACAAGAATATTTGGGATGTGTTCGTAAGTCATCTTCCTCCTACAATTCTCATTAATATCTACTCATCTCTTATTGGTGTACCCATCGGTATAGGTTTGGGTATTATTGCTGCGCTTAAGAAAAATAAATGGCAGGACCAGGTTATCAATATCTTTATCATCTTATTGATATCACTTCCTTCTATTGTTTTGGCGCTTGCAATTCAGTATTTCTTGTGCTTTAAGCTACGCTTGTTCCCGATAGAAATGTCGACGAGCAATGATTATTTTTCTTGGCCTGTATTCCACTCAATGCTTCCTGCTGTTTTTGCACTTTGCTTGGGATCCATTGCGGGATATGCGCGTTATACTCGTGCGGAGCTTTCAGAAGTTTTGACGAGCGAATTTATGCTTCTTGCAAGAACCAAGGGTTTGACCAAAAAGCAGGCAATTATGCGTCACGCTATGCGTAACTCAATGGTAGTTATTTTCCCATCAATTCTTGGTGAATTTATCGCCGTGCTTTCGGGTTCGCTTGTTATTGAAAAATTGTTCTCAATTAACGGTGTTGGTGGATTGTATCTTAAGTCTATCAACTACCAAGACTACGATTTCTTTATGTTGCTTTCCGGTTTCTATACCTTGGTTAGCTTGACTGCAGGTATTGTAATCGATATCAGCTACGGAATCATAGATCCTAGAATCAGAATGGGGGCTAAGTAATTATGGATATGAAAAAGATTAATAACATAAACGATATCCCCGCGGAAAAGTTTAGACTGGCTAACAGAGAGGATACAAGTCACGACAAGAAGCTTGAGACTAAGCCCTTAACTTATTTCCAGGATGCTTTCCGTCGTTTCTGCAAGAATAAGGGTGCTGTAGTTGGTGCTGTTGTAATTTCAATTTTGGTGCTTTTTGCTTTGATTGCACCTTTGTTTACACCATTTACTCCCGGATATCACGATAAGAAATATATGTATGCTACACCCAAGTTGCCTATTGCTGAAGAGCTTGGTCTTGATTTTTGGGATGGTTATAAAAAGAAGACAGAAGTTAACTATATGACTTATCTCAAAGACTATGCGCTTGGACTAGAGCTTGGCAGGGACGTTATTAAGGATGGTGAATACACTGTAGACGATAACGGAATGTACACATATCGTTATGATACGTATCACGGTGTTGGCTTTGGTAAATATAAAAAGGTTTCTTTCCAAGAATATGAAGATATTCAGAGATATCAAAGAGAAACCGGCAGACAGGTTCTTTATCCTGTTGTTGCTTTGAATGACAGACCTACTCACTTGAAGAATGCTGAAGACGCGAATATTTATTACGTAACAGAAAATCCCGCTGCGGCTACTATTCGTCCTAAACTTGATGCTGACGGTAATATTCAAGTTAACTATTGGAAATACAAAGAGGGAACAACACTTTCTGCTCTTATCGTTCCTTATGATTCACAGAGAATTGAAGGTGAGGACGGTGTTCAGATAAACGGTGAAACATATTACTATGTTTACGGTAGAAACCTTGGTGGCTCCGTTGAAGTTAGAGCGGATTACTATGAATATTATACCTACTACCATACACAGGTAGAGAAAGACGGCATCGAAGAACCGCTCTTCCTCTTCGGTACTACTGAAGAAGGTAAGGACATCTTTGCTTGTCTTTCATACGGTGCAAGATTCTCATTCATTTTTGCAATTTTAGTTGCAGTTGTAAACCTTGTTGTCGGCGTTATCTGGGGTTCAATTTCCGGTTACTATGGCGGTAAGCTCGACTTGGCTATGGAAAGATTCTGCGAAGTTTTGGGCGCTGTACCCACAATGATCGTTATTACACTGCTAAAATATCATTTGGGTGGTACCACACCCCAGGCGCTCATTTTGTTCATTGCGTTCTTTGCAACGGGATGGATAGGTATGGCGGGCAGAACCCGTATGCAGTTCTACCGTTTCAAAAACCAGGAATACGTTTTGACTGCAAGAACACTTGGCGCAAAAGACAGAAGAATTATGTTTAAGCACATTTTCCCCAATGCTATTGGTACTCTTGTAACAAGCTGTGCTTTGATCATTCCTTCAATGATTTATTCGGAAACAAGCTTGTCATATTTGGGAATTATCAACCTTGAAGCCGGCGAAAGAACCAGCGTTGGTACACTTATTGCTGCTGGTCAGAAGGCGATTATTATACCCGGAGCAGCTTACGTTGCTATATTCCCATGTGTATTCCTTATCATGTTGATGCTCAGCTTTAACTTGTTCGGTAACGGCTTGCGCGACGCATTTAACCCATCACTTAGAGGAACGGAGGGATAATTATGAATAAAGACGTTAAATTATCGGTTAATAATTTGAAAATTTCCTTCCGTACAGATGCGGGTAAGGTACAAGCGGTTAGAAATATTTCGTTTGATTTGCACAAGGGAGAAACACTTGCCATCGTTGGTGAGTCCGGTTCCGGTAAATCTGTAACGAGTAAGGCAATTATGGGTATCCTTGCTGGAAACTCCATAGTTGAAGGCGGAGAAATTTTGTATGACGGTCAGGATCTTCTTAAGATTTCTGAAGAGGATTATCACAAGATTCGTGGCGATAAAATAGCAATGATCTTCCAGGATCCCATGTCCAGCTTGAACCCCATTATGAAGGTCGGCAGACAGCTTACTGAGGCGATGATCCTTAAGGCAAAGACCGGTACAAAAAATGCAAGATATGAATTCAATACCAAATTAAAGCTTCTTGGCGAAGTTATTAATGCCGCTGACGAAAATCTTGGTGTTGATAATAAGTCGGTTGTTGCAGAAAAGCTTAAAATATTTGATAGCTTTTGTATTGCAAGTACAAAGGTTGAGGGTGCATTTAACGATGCTTACGGTAACGCAACTCAGCTTGAGGTTGAAATTGATAATCTTATTCGTTTTCTTGAGCTTAAGAGAAAAATTGAGCTTGATGACGAGCTTAAGAGCATTGCAAAGTCATTTAACGAAGCATTCAACCCCTATGTTGTTGTTCACAACCAGGCGAATGACGACTGTCTTGCAAGACTTGTAGCTTTTGTTAAGCAGGGCAAGAAGGTTGATGGTGAGGAAGTTCTCCCCACACTTAAAGAAGCTCTTGCTATAATTAAGGAAGCTCTTGCAAAGGATAAACCTAACTTCTTTACGCTTGGTTATTATCTCTATTGCAATCCCAATGCAGACGTTACTACACTTGCTGTAAATGAACTCAATCAGATGACGCGTCAATATCTTGATAACAATTTTATGATTGATTTTATCAGAACCGCTGAAAAGGGAGTTTTGTATTCACACAAGCTCTCGATTGAAGCTAAAAAAGCGCTTCTCCCCGAGCTTCGCGTTGCTATTGATTACTTCAAATCAGGCGATATTGACCAAAAAACATCAGAAAAATTTGTTAAGGATCTTAACGCAAAGGTTGACAAGGCAATCGACAGACTTTCTGTTAAAAAGAATAGCACCGAATACGTATTCCACACTGCGTTTGAGACCGCTGTGAAGGAGTACTTTGACGGAATTAAGAAGAATCCCGTTGAAGAAAAAATATATCTTAAAAACAAGAAGAAGTATGACGCTATCGTAGCTAAGGGTCAGGAACCCGATTGGGTACTTAAGCCCCAGGTTATTGTTGACCTTGATCTTAAGCTTGCAAATATTTGCAGAGTTATTGAAAAGCTTTGCGCAAGCTATGAAATGGATATTGCAAATACGAATGTATTTGATGCTAATGCTCACGTTATCGAAATTATTGATTTCCTTAAGGAACAGGCGTCTCGTCTCGTTGTTAAGATGAACGATAGAATTGCTAAGGCAAAGGCAATTAAGCTTCTTGAAGAGGTTGGTATTCCTGAGCCCGCAACTCGTTTCAATCAGTATCCCTTTGAATTTTCAGGTGGTATGCGTCAGAGAATAGTTATTGCTATTGCTCTTTCCGCTAACCCCGACATCCTTATTTGTGACGAGCCCACCACTGCTCTTGACGTTACTATTCAGGCGCAGATTCTTGAGCTTATCAACAATATTAAGAGAGAAAGAAGTCTTTCCGTTATCTTTATTACTCATAACCTTGGTGTTGTTGCTAATATGGCAGACAGAATCGCGGTTATGTATGCCGGTAAGATAGTTGAGCACGGAACTGCAGAAGAAATCTTCTATGAGCCCGCTCATCCTTATACTTGGGCGCTCTTAAGCTCCATGCCCGACCTTGAAACAACGGAAAAGCTCGAGTCCATTCCCGGTACTCCTCCCAATATGATTTATCCTCCTAAGGGTGATGCATTTGCGGCGAGAAATAAGTATGCGCTTGAAATTGACTTTGAGCTTGAGCCTCCTCTCTTTGAAATCACACCCACTCACTATGCGGCAACTTGGTTGCTTCATCCCAATGCGCCCAAGGTTGAAATGCCTGCGATTATTAAGGCGCGTATCGCACGTATGACGAAGGAGAGAAAGTAATATGGCAGAAAATAAAGAAGTTTTATTAAAAGTCGATCATCTCCAGCAGTATTTTAGACTCGGTAAGCGTGATCTTAAGGCAGTAGACGGCGTAAGCTTTGATATTTACAAGGGCGAGGTTTTTGGTCTTGTTGGTGAGTCCGGTTGCGGTAAAACAACAACGGGTCGTTCAATTATTCGTCTTTACGATATTACGGGCGGTTCCGTATATTACAAGGGCGAGCGTATCTGCGCAGGTATCCGTTCCTATCAGGATGCCATTAAGCAGGCGCGCAAGGATCTCAAGGAAGGTAAAATCTCCAAAGAGGAATGTGAAGAAATCGTTGCAAAGAATCGCGTTGAAATAAAAGCGGCTCGCGCTGATCACAAAAAATGGTCACGTAAGAACAAAGATAACAAGCTTATTAATGAAATTCAGATGATCTTCCAGGATCCCATCGCTTCTCTTGACCCTCGTATGACGGTTCGCGATATTATCGCAGAAGGACTTATTATCCGTGGCATCAAGGATAAGGAGTATATTGATCAGCAGGTTTATAAAATGCTTGAGATGGTTGGTCTCGTTCAGGAGCACGCAAGCCGTTATCCTCACGAGTTCTCAGGTGGACAAAGACAGCGTATCGGTATTGCGCGTGCGGTTATTATGAACCCCGAGCTTATCATTGCCGACGAGCCCATCTCCGCGCTTGACGTTTCAATTCAGGCGCAGGTTATCAACCTTCTTAACGATCTTAGTGAAAAAATGGGCCTTACAATTTTGTTCATTGCCCATGACCTTGCGGTTGTAAAATATTTCTCACACAGAATCGCGGTTATGTACTTTGGTAAAATCGTTGAGCTTGGAACGAGTGATGAGCTTTTCGCACATCCCTTCCATCCTTATACACGTTCACTCCTTTCTGCAATTCCTCTCCCCGACCCAATCACAGAGAAGAATCGTAAGAGAGTAACCTACAACCCCATTCTTGACCACGATTATTCCGTAGAAGGTCCCTCTATGAGAGAGATATATCCCGGACACTTTGTTTACTGCAATACTGAGGAATTTAACAAGTACAGAGCAGAATACGAAGGTAAGGCAGAATGAAAAAGTTACTCAAATATTTAATAACTTTACTCGTTGGACTTGCAATAGCGGCTTGGATTGCTATCTCTAAAGATATTTTTGCTCAGACAAGACCTGAGATAATATTCGCTATTTTATCAGACAGCTTCTTTGCTCCCGGAGTACTTATCTTCGGTGTGGGCGGATTGATCTTTGTTAGCAACGAAGGTATGTTTGACGGCATTTCTTATGGACTTGTCAGCTTTATTGATATTTTCAGAAAAGAGAAGCAGAATAAATATCGCACATTCTTTGACTATAAGCAGAGCAAGGGAGAAAGAGATACCAGCTTTGGCTTTATGCTCATTTGCGGACTCGCCTTTATTGCGACATCCGGCATTATGTATTTGTTATTTAATAATTATGCTTAAAACAAAAGAGCCACAGAAATCTGTGGCTCTTTTTGTTTGATACGGTGTGTATAAACGAGATAAAATATAGCAAATTTATAGTCATAATTAACAAAAATGTTCCGAGGTATGCCTATGTTCATAAAAAAGTATTGATTTTATTATCAAAAAGTGATATAATAACTTCGTATCATCGCGAAAATATTTTGCGATTTTGCAAACTTTCCCAAAAAAATGGAGGCATTTATGAATTCGAAACAATCGAGAAAGTATATTGTACTTGCGTTGTTTTTTGTTGTTACCGTGATAAGCTTTTTGCTTATGAATGGTGTTAAGACAAATTACAATATTTCTGATTATCTTGATGAGTCCACTGAAACTAAAATTTCTTTGAATATTATTGAAGATAATTTCGAAACAACGGGCAATATTCAGGTTATGGTTGAAAACGTCAGCGTTGAAGAAGCATACAAAATCAGCTCTGCAATCAAGAGTGTTGAAAACGTTTTGTTTGTAAACTTCGATGAAAATGATACCGCATACTATAAAGATGGTGATGCTTTGTTTGCGGTTATTGTTAAGGGCGATGAATATTCAAGCACCGCTAACGAGGTTCTTGATAACATCCAAAGCAAGCTTGACGATCTTTTGGAAAACGAAATAAACTATGGCGGTTCAGTTGTTGAAAAGCGTAATATGAGAGATACACTCAAGGTGGAAATCGTTTTGATTCTTGGTATTGCTATTGTTTTTGCCTATGCTATTATGCTTTTGATGGCAAAATCTTGGCTCGAACCCTTGTTTTTGCTTGTTCCATCAGGTATTGCGGTTCTTATTAATTTGGGAACTAACGTAATATTTGGAGAAATTTCTTACATAACCAAAGCAGTTGCGGCTATTTTGCAGCTTGCTCTTTCAGTTGACTACAGTATTATTCTTTTGCACGAATATCGCAATCAGAAAAACAATACCACGGATAAAGACGATGCTATGATGCTCGCTATCAAAAAATCCTTTGCTCCTATTTTCTCAAGTGCTCTTACCACTATGGCGGGTCTTGTTGCACTCTTCTTTATGACTATGAAAATAGGATTTGACATTGGTGTTGTTCTTACAAAGGGAATAGCGATTTCCGCAATTACTTCGCTCACTCTTCTTCCCGCAGTTCTTATTTGTGTTGATAAGGTGATGAACAAAACCTCGAAGCGCGATCTTGTTATTTCGGGCGAGAGATTTTGCAAAATCGCTTTTAAGAGCGGAAAACCAATCGTTGCCCTTGCTCTTGTTGTTGTTATTCTTTGTGGAGTTTTGCAGATGGGCAATTCGTATTTGTTCACCGATTCCGCTAACCCCAATCAAGAAATTATTGACACCTTTGGTGCCAACAACACTGTTGTTGTGGTTTATCCCAAGGAAGAGAATATGGACAATGTGTGGGAAAAGGAAGCACTTCTTGTGGAAAAGCTCAGTGGATATAAGACTGCTGATGGAAAATCCGTTTTGCATAGCTACAACGCGTATTCCAACACCGTAAGAGAGCTTTACACACTTGAAAAGGCAATGGAAAAGCTCAATCTTTCAGAGGATGATGCAAAATTCTTGTTTTCTCTTTACCACGAGCACGATTCTCACAAAATGGATATGAGAAGCTTTGTTGAATACACCTCTCAATTCCTTAAAAATGACCCCGACGGACAACAGTTTGCTGACGAAAAAATTGTAAACACTATAGATACCTTGCTTGTTATCGACAAGATAATGAATGGATACCACACTCCAAGTGAGCTTCACACACTTGCTACTACGGGTGTGCTTGAGGGAACAGACCTTTCACTTTTCCAGATCGAGCAGATGCACGGATTGTATCTTTACGATAAGCTCGACGACAACGAGGTTGACTTTGTGACGATGCTCAAATATATCAATTCCGTTGCAACAAGCGAAAAAATGAGCGGTCTTATGGACGAACAAACAATTGCTGACCTTGCTGAGTTTGAAACAGGTCTTGTGGATTTCATAAAGAATATGGAAACCACCGTTGATAAAGCGGCATTTGAAGCATTTGCTATTGAAAAATTTGCTTCTGTGGTTGGAGAACAACCGGCTAAATGGATTGCGGGCTTGATTTTTGACAACTATAACAGAAAATATAATGACGGAAAAAATGTAAGTGTTACAATCCTCAATCTTCTTGATTATACGGTTAACGAGGATGCCCTTGGTGTGCTTGCAACGGGCTTGATTCGTGATTTGAAGGTAGTTAAGGATATGGTAAACAACTATTCGTTTGTTTATTATACAATCAAAGAGCCCTGCGCTTATGATGAATTTTTGCCGTTGCTTGATAAGGCAGTTATCGCTCTTACAGGCGAAACACGAGTTATTAATTCAACAACCCAGGCGGTTCAGCAGGGATACATTATGTATTATTACGAAAAGGGTTTAGTTCCCAATGAAAGAATTCAAGGACGCGAATTCATTGGCTTTGTCAATAATGCTATCCAAACAAACCCTGTTGTTAACGGACGCATTTCCGAAGACAGCAAGCTCAAGCTCCTTGACCTTGAAACAGTTGACAAGTATCTTTCAAATGATGAGAGATATCTTTATGAGGATATGAGCAAAAACCTCAAGGACCTTCAAGAAAAGATCAAGAGTCTTGATGCTACCAATACCATAACTCCAAGTATGATATTGAATATCTATGCTAAGTATGCTATAAACGACGGAAATCATAACACGGATCCTATAATTGCGGGTGACCTTCTTACTTTCGTTGCGGCACAGATGGATATAAACGATCAGCTTAAGGCAAAAATGACCGACGAGCATAGAAAGATGGTTCGCGACAGACTTGATGCGGTTAACAGCGCAGAGGGCTTGTTCCTTGGATACGATCATTCTACACACGGCAGAATGCTTCTTTCTGTTGACCTTCCAAGTGAGGGCGAGGAATCAACTAAATTCGTTGACTACCTTCTTGCAACGGTTAAAGAAGTGTTTGGCGAGGAAGGACATATCGCAGGTCATATGATTTCAACCGTTGACCTTCAAAATACATTTGCTAAGGACAATACAATTATTACTATCGTAACGATTATTGCTATTTTCCTTATCATTATGCTTGTATTCAAATCACTTTCGTTGCCAATTCTTCTTGTTTTGGTAATTCAGGGCGCCATTTGGATTTCGATGGCAACCTCTCTCATTACAGGCCCCATGTTCTTTATGAGCTATATTATTGCGACCTGCATTTTGATGGGTGCGACCATTGACTATGGAATTCTTATGTCAAGCACATACGTTGACGCGCGTGCTACAATGGATAAGAAGGATGCGCTTCTCCTTGCGGTGAATACTGCTATTCCTACTGTGTTTACGTCCGGTCTTATCCTCACAATCTGCGGATTTATCGTGGGTCTTGTTGCAAGTCAGACGTCAATTTCTACAGTTGGTACGCTTCTTGGAAAGGGTGCGCTTGTTTCATCACTTATGGTGACTCTCGTTCTTCCTTCAGTTTTGTATCTTCTTGACGGATTTATTCTTAAATTGTCTGTAACAAAGAAGAATAACGCTAAGAAAAAAGCAGAATAAATTAAAAAATTAAGGCGACTCAATTTGAGTCGCCTTTTTAATTGCTAAATTGGGATTTGTCGGGGAGTTAGTTAAGTTAAGACCGCTCAAGCCGCTTGGGCTCCTACTTTTTTGAAAAAAAGTAGGCAAAAAACTTTTATCGCGCTACGCCCAATAGCCGTATAGTTTGAGCGATAAAGGGGTAGTGCTGACTCGACGTAAATTTTCAATAATTTGCGAGCAAATTATTGGTTCAACCAACAAAATACT
>JAGBYG010000110.1 GCA_017628875.1 Clostridia bacterium | reverse complement strand
TCCTCTTTGAGGATCTGAACCGAAAGCTCACTCTTTTCGGCTTCAAGCTCGTCAAGACGTTGCTTGGTTGAGTTTGAGAAGATTCCCGCTTGAATGGCGTTGACGATATTGTCGATGCCTTTTTCTACTTCGGCAAGCTGCTTGCGAAGAATCGGCAACGTGGTGCTCTCGGCATTGAGCTTTGCGATCAGTGAGTCGGCGAGTCGGTCGAGGAGAACGTCATCGAAGATGAACTTTTGAATGAGAAGTATTACAACCTCCTCGATCCATTTCTTCTTGATGGTTTTCTTCTTGCACGTTCCGCCCTTGCGCGTGCCACGGCATTTGTAATAGCGATGAACGTCCATCGTATGACTCGTTCCGCTCTCTCCCGTCATTAAACATTTACAGTAACCACAGAAGAGTTTTGTAGTTAGCAGATATTCGTCCTCGGCTTTGTGCTTCGCGGGCGCCTTCTTGTTCGCGGCGGCTCGCTCTTGCACTTGCTCAAACAACTTGACGGGAACAATAGCGGGGATTCCGTTGGGAACGACTACGTCGCGATATTGATACTCTCCGATGTATCGGCGGTTGTGCAGCATTCGTGTCACGGTGTTAAGGGTGATCTTCGTTCCTTTTGATGTGCGGATACCCTTGATGTTTAGTTCGTCGGTGATCTCTTGCATCGTTGCGCCCTTGGCATATTTCTTGAAAGCTTCAAGAACAGCGGGCGCGGCAACGGGATCGATTTGGAAGAACTGATTTTCATCAACGGTGTATCCGATGGGAAGTGTGCCACCGTTGTATTTGCACTTGAGTGCATTTTCGGTCAGACCGCGTACCACCTTCTCGGAGAGCTCTGCCGAGTAGTATTCCGCGATACCTTCAAGCACGGATTCAAGCAAAATGCCCTCGGACCCTTCGGAGATGGATTCGGTTGCAGATATAACTTTTACTCCGTTCTTGCGAAGAATATATTTGTAGTGCGCCGAGTCAACACGGTTGCGCGAAAATCTGTCGAGTTTCCACACAATAACAACGTCGAACTTTTTAGCCGCGCTATCTTTGATCATTTTCAAAAAGTTTGGTCGGTGATCCGTCTTTGCCGACAAAGCTCTGTCGATATACGGTTCAAGCAAGGTAATGTTGTTCTTCTTTGCGAACGCTTGACATTCACGAAGCTGACCTTCAATGGATTCCTCACGCTGATTGTCCGAGGAATAGCGGGCGTATATTACTCCTGTCATTTGCTCTCCTTTCTGTCACGCCTATGTGACGATTATGATGCTTTATCTTTTTTATTGTTTTGCAGTAATCTTTCGTTTTCTTGCTTGCGCTCCAAGAAATGCTGCTCTTGTTCTTGCGCCAACTTCATCTCACGTTCTTTTTTCCACGCGAGAAACTCCTCTCGTCCTTCCTTGGTGGAATAAAACTTAATGATACCGGGGAGGATGATATCAGCCAATGCTTCAATATCTTCTTCGGGGATATCCCAACCCGTGCCATCTCCGGCGTGCCTATCTGTAAAGATAACCTTGGTTCTTTTGCGAAGAGCTCGCCAATTTATCTTGGGCAGTTTTATATAAACGCGGATAGAGAAAAGGGTCTTAAAGAATTCTTTTATTTTCAACAACTGACCTCCTATGCTTTAATCTAATCAGTACGATAAACAGCTTGCTGTGACTCATATTTTTCTTCGGTTGGATTTGGGCGTCCAACCGCGATGCTTGCTAAGACAAGCAGACACATTGAATGTATTTTTATCTTCCGTTGGGATTTGGGACACAACGGCGATGCTTGCTGAGACCGATGGACCGTTTGTCATGACAAACGCGATGCTTGCTAAGACCAACGGACACATTAGCGAGAATTGCTTTTGGATGCCCAAAAGCAGTGCTTGCTAAGACTGATAGACAAGCAGAGCGTTGTCAAAGTTTCTTAATGACTTGTGTAGCAATTCCTTGAATCTGAACGTTGCGCTCGATGCGATCATCGTAATCGGGATTCTCCGCGTGCAGCAAATATGCTTTCTTGTCGGAAAGATAGGTTATCGTTTTAAGCAACGTTTCCGTTCCATTTACAAGGACAACAGCATAGTCACCGTCCCTGCAAGTG
>JAGBYG010000109.1 GCA_017628875.1 Clostridia bacterium | reverse complement strand
GATATTTCAAGTAATTTCTTTGTGTTTAGATACGAAGTGTGTCAAGAAAAACGATTATAAGTGCAGATTTCGAGCCCCTCATCCACCGCTAAAGCGGTCCCCCTTCCCCTCAATGGGAAGGCACAGATAAATCCCAATTTAATGACAAAAAACCAAAAGGAGATAAAAAATGAAAATAACCGAAAACATAATCTACGTTGGTGTAAATGACCACAAAATTGATCTTTTCGAAGGACAATACAAAGTTCCCAACGGAATGAGCTATAATTCCTACGTTATTCTTGACGAAAAGGTAGCTGTTTTTGACACGGTTGACGCAAATTTCACACACGAGTGGCTTGACAATCTTGCAAGCGCATTGAACGGCAGAACACCCGACTATCTCATCGTTCAGCATATGGAGCCCGACCACTCTGCAAATATTGCAAATTTCATAAAAACATATCCAAACGCAAAAATCGTAGCAAACACAAAAGCATTTGCTATGATGGATAATTTCTTTGGTGGAATTGACAATGACATAAAAATTGCCGTTGAAAATATGTCCACACTTTCACTCGGAAAGCATAATTTGACGTTCATTTTTGCTCCAATGGTGCATTGGCCCGAGGTAATGTTCACATACGAAAGCACCGAAAAGATACTTTTCTCTGCCGACGCGTTCGGTAAATTTGGCGCGCTTGACGTTAACGAACCCTGGGACGATGAAGCAAGAAGATACTACATCGGCATCGTTGGTAAATACGGAGTTCAGGTTCAAAACGTTCTCAAGCAAGCAGCAGGGCTTGATATTCAAACCATTTGCCCACTCCACGGCCCCGTGCTTTCAGGCGACCTTGATAACTATATTGCAAAGTATTTCATTTGGTCATCCTACACTCCCGAGGACGATGGCATCGTAATTGCCTACACGTCAATCTACGGCAACACAAGAAAGGCAGTTATGACACTTGCCGACAAGCTCAAGGCAAGGGGCTGCCCCACGGTTGTTACTCTCGACCTCGCGAGTACCGCTTGGGCAGAAGCAGTTGCAACGGCTTTTAGATACGGTAAGCTTGTGTTGGCAACAACAACTTATAATTCCGACATTTTCCCCTATATGCGTCAGTTCATTGACCACCTCACCGAGCGCAATTTCAAAAATCGCACGATTGGATTTATCGAAAACGGAAGCTGGGCTCCCACCGCCAATAAAATTATGAAGGGTATGCTTGAAAGCGCAAAGAATATCACATATCTTAACACAAATTGTTCGATTCGTTCCGCGCTCAATAAGGATAGCACCGCGCAGCTTGACGCAATGGCTGACGAGCTTTGTATGGAATATCTTGCGCAACAGGACGAAACTGCTAACAAAAACGATATGACCGCCCTTTTCAAGATTGGCTACGGTCTTTACGTTGTGACAAGTAACGATGGCAAAAAGGATAACGGACTTATCGTAAATACGGTTGCGCAGGTAAGCGACAATCCAAAGAGAATTTCCGTGACTATCAATAAAGCAAACTACTCTCACCACGTTATAAAGCAAACGGGCAAAATGAACGTTAACTGCTTGACCGTTGACGCGCCCTTCTCCGTGTTTGAAAAATTCGGCTTTGCAAGTGGTAGAAACGTTGATAAATTTGCAGGAGAAAACGTTCTTCGCAGTGATAACGGACTTGTATTCCTTTCAAAATATATCAATTCCTTTATGTCACTCACGGTTGAAACCTACGTTGACCTCGGCTCGCACGGAATGTTCATTTGCACCATTGACGAGGCGCGTGTGATTAGTGATAAGGAAACTATGACCTATAGTTACTACCACGCAAACGTTAAACCCAAACCTCAAACCGAGGGCAAAAAGGGTTACGTTTGTAAAATTTGCGGCTACGTTTATGAGGGCGATCCGCTCCCCGAGGACTTCATCTGTCCCCTTTGTAAACACCCCGCATCCGATTTTGAACCCATAAAATAAATAATAAAATCCATCCGTTTTTAATGGATGGATTTTCTTTGTAAATATACAAATTGGGATTTATAGAGGAGAAGTTAGTTGAGTAAAAAATGGTCGCTTTTTGAAAAAAGCTCCGCAAAAACTTT